>JAJNBR010000053.1 GCA_021156265.1 Flavipsychrobacter sp. | reverse complement strand
AAGGCCTGCCGTTAAAGTTCAAAGGAAAAAACTTTGTGTTCGACGAGCGCCTTGGTGAGCGTATAACCGACGACATTCTTTCGCAATGCCATATTTGCGGTAAGCATTGCGATACGCACACCAACTGCAAAAACGATGGCTGCCACCTGCTGTTCATACAGTGCGACGACTGTGCTGCCAAGCTGGAAGGCTGCTGCAGCATGGATTGCCAGGAAGAAATGCACCTGCCACAGGATGAGCAGCGGCAACGCCGCGCCGGACGGGAGAATGGACCAATGGTCTTCAATAAATCAAAAGACCACCCGTTGCGCAAACACCGTAGTCAGTGGAATATCCCATCATATAGAGTTGTAAGAAACCAGGACTAAATAAAAGCCCCGCGATGCGGGGCTTTTATTTAGTTGATCATATTTTCCAGCTTCTTTCGATTCAGGATAACGATGTCGCCGTCTTTGATGTCGATCAGCTTTTCATCTTTAAAATCGCTGAGCGTGCGGATAACGGATTCTTTAGCAGTACCGGTGAAGTTGGCGAGGTTTTCACGCCCGATGCTTAGGGTACTATCTTCGGTTTCGTCCTTTTTATATTTCTTATAAATGGAGATCAAAGCATCAGCTACTTTTTTCCGCAGCGAGTTATAAGCCACACCTACCAGCTGTGCTTCGCGTTCAGAAACATTGTTGGCCAGCAGCTGTATGAATTTGTGCAGTATTTCCCTGCTGTTGTTCAGGAGGTCTTTAAAATCTGATGCTGGTATAAGTGTTAGTTCCGTCTCTTCCAGCGACTGAGCTGTTTCCTTGTATATCGACTCCTCGATGATCGATGTATAGCCGAAAAAGTCCCCATCGGTATAAATGTTCGTCACCAGCTCCTTCCCGTCATCATTGGTCTTAAACACCTTGATCTTGCCCTTTTGCACGTAAAACAGGTTCTTTGGGTGTGTGCCTTCGTTATACACCACCTGCCTTTTTTTGTAGCGTTGAGCGCTTCCCTCCTCTGTCAGGCTTTTCAGTATGTCTTTTCCATTCACCGACATCACGAGGTTGTTCAGCCCTTCCAATCCCGGTCCTATGTCCTTTTTCAGCAGGTCCGCCTTTTTGAGCCTGCTTTCTACCGCATTGAGCAATTCTTCCGGGCTGCTTAGCGGTTTAGCTATGTAATCGTCAGCGCCCAGCTCCATGCCTTTACGTATGTCGCTTCGCTCGGCCTTTGCAGAGAGGAAGATGAACGGGATATTCTGTGTTTCGGGATATCGTTGCAACGAGTGGATTACTGCATAGCCATCCAGGACCGGCATCATGATATCGCAGATGATCAGGTCGGGCTTCTTCTCCCGCGCCAGCAGTATTCCTTCTTTGCCATCAGCAGCTGCCAGTACGCGATAGTTTGATAATTCCAATACCTCGGTAATCACCATGCGAACGTCCGCATTATCGTCAATTAACAGGATCGTCTTCATTAGTTGTGTAAATGGTTTGCGGGTGGCAGGGTTCAGCGTTACAAAACCGTTGATATCTTGTAAATATACTAAGCCATGCAAAAAATTCAACCTTCCGGAAGAGATATATCCGACTGTTAACCACGCATTTGTTTCCGTAACTTTGCTGCGCTTATATGTTAGACATTGTATTGCAGGGTGAAAACGTGAAGTTGCTGGCTGAAAGGGCCATGTACTGGCCTGCAGAAAAAATGCTAATAGTGGCCGACCTGCATTGGGGCAAAAGCGCACACTTCCGGAAACACGGCATCGCTATACCCGGCAACACACAAACGCAGGATGAAGTAAAGCTCGCGAAGCTTATACACGACTACAATATCGAGCGCCTGGTGATAGCAGGCGATATGTTTCACAGCAAGCATAACAAAGAAGTAGACATTTTCTCGCATTGGCGCAGTGCGCATGAACATCTCCATATAGACCTTGTTACCGGCAACCACGACATCCTTCCTAAAGAAATGTATTCTGGCTGGAATCTTCAACTACACACGGAAGGACTGAAGGTCGGTCCTTTCTTCATTGCGCACGACGCGCCCAACGATTGCCCTGACTTCTGCATACACGGTCACATACATCCTGCTATACGTATCAGCCGTCGCGGCCATAATACCATCAAACTTTGCTGCTTTTGCGAGGATGAAGACCGGTTCATTTTACCTGCTTTCGGACAGTTCACCGGAACGCATGTGCTAGAGCCGGAAGACCATAAACATGTTTATGTGATAGCCGAACAAACTGTCATGCGGTGGCGCTAAACCATGCAGCAATCGCACCAGAATCATATATAATTTTTCCCCAGAGGATTCAATGCTTTTTTCCTTAGGTTTGCAGCCTAAATTTTTGACATGCAGCAATCTGTATTTGATCTTATGCAGCAAATGGGACATGAGCAGCTCGTATTCTGCCACGACCCGTATTCAGGGCTCAATGCTATCATAGCTATACATAATACAACACTGGGCCCTGCGCTGGGTGGTACCCGCCTGTGGAACTACAACAGCCACGAAGAAGGTGTGATAGACGCACTGCGTTTAAGCCGCGGCATGACCTATAAAGCAGCCATCAGTGACCTGAACCTGGGTGGCGGTAAAGCTGTCATCATAGGCGATGCCAACAAGATCAAATCAGAAGGCCTATGGAGGCGCTATGGTAAATTCGTGGACAGCCTGAACGGTAAGTACATCACTGCAGAGGACGTAAACACTTCTGCACGCGATATGGAATATATCTCGCTGGAAACCGAACACGTAACCGGCGTACCGGAATATATGGGCGGCAGCGGCGATCCTTCACCATTTACAGCCTACGGCGTATTTGTTGGCATGAAGGCTTCGGCTAAAAAGCATTGGGGTACCGATAGCCTGGCGGGCAAGAAAGTGCTGGTACAAGGAGTTGGCCATGTGGGTCAATACCTCGTTGGCCACCTGATAGAAGCAGGTGCGAAAGTGATGATCTCTGACATCAACGAAACCCGTATCAAAGAAACTACCGACAAGTTCAAGGTGGAAGTGCTGAACAACGGTGATATTTTCGAGAAAGAATTTGATATCTATGCTCCATGCGCTCTTGGTGCAACGGTAAACAACGACAGCATTTCAAAAATGAAATGTGCGATCATTGCCGGCGCTGCCAACAACCAGCTGGCTGATGAGCGTGCTCATGGCCCGATGCTGATAGAAAAAGGCATTTTGTATGCGCCCGACTTCCTGATAAATGCGGGCGGCCTCATCAATGTAGGTGCTGAGCTTGATGGCTATAACCGTGAGCGTGTAATGGGTAATGTAGAAAAGATCTACTCCCGCACCCTCGAGATCTTTGATCTGTCGGAGAAGGAAAACATCCATACACAGGCAGCAGCGATGAAACTTGCGGAGAAACGCCTTGCAGATATAGCTAATGTGAACTCGAGATTATAGTCAATTATTTAATATTTCTCAAGAAATGCCTCCATTGGGAGGCATTTCTTCTTTAATTTTGCCTTCCTATTTGAAACGCCTTAAAAAAGCATATATAAACAGAAATAGAAACTATGCCTCAACTTCAATTACCCAATCAGACCAACTTCTATAAAGGAAAAGTGCGCGATGTATACACTATCGCAGATAAGTATATGGTGATGCTGGTAAGCGACCGGATTTCTGCATTCGACGTAGTACTTCCCCGTCCTATTCCTTACAAAGGTCAAGTTCTGAACCAGATAGCTGCTCAATTCCTGGATGCGACCAAAGACATCGTTCCTAACTGGATGATCAAAGTTCCACTGCCGAATGTGACCATCGGTTACAAATGTGAAACGTATCCCGTTGAAATGGTAGTACGCGGATACCTGACCGGTCATGCATGGCGTACTTATAAAAGCGGCAAACGCGAATTGTGCGGTATAACCATGCCCGAAGGCATGAAGGAGAACGATAAATTCCCTCAACCGATCCTTACGCCTACAACCAAAGCACACGAAGGCCATGATGAGGACATCTCCCGTGAAGAGATCATCAAAACTGGCCTGGTTTCTGAAAAAGAATACGAGCAGCTGGAAAAATATACACTTGCCTTGTTTGAACGCGGAACCGAAATGGCTAAAGAGCGCGGACTGATACTGGTGGATACCAAATATGAGTTTGGTAAAATAGGCGATACCATCTACCTGATAGACGAGATACATACACCGGACTCTTCACGTTACTTCTACCTTGAAGGTTATGAAGAACGCCAGAAGAAAGGCGAAGCGCAGAAACAACTTTCTAAAGAATTCGTGCGCGAGTGGTTGATGGAAAATGGTTTCCAGGGGAAAGATGGCCAGGAAATACCTGAAATGACCAACGAAGTGGTGAACCGTATCTCTGAACGCTACATTGAGCTATTTGAGCAGGTAACAGGTAAAACCTTCGTGAAAGAAGACATGAACGAGCAAGAGATGAACGACAAGCTAAAGAATGAAATTGAGCATCTTCCACCCGTTCCACAACAAATAGGAACACTGTAATCAACCTGCATGCCCGGAATAGAAGCAATACAACGAATAATACGCTCGCCACGCGGTAGTGAACTGACCTGTAAGAACTGGGTATCGGAAGCTGCCTTCAGGATGATACAGAATAACCTGGATCCTGAAGTTGCTGAACGTCCTGAAGACCTGGTGGTATATGGCGGTATAGGTAAAGCAGCCCGCGACTGGAAGAGCTTTGACAAAATACTGGAGCTACTCAAAGACCTGAACGAAGATGAAACCCTGATGGTACAATCGGGTAAGCCGGTAGGTGTACTCCGTTCGCATAAAGACGCGCCGCGTGTACTCATCGCCAACTCCAACCTTGTTGGTCGCTGGGCTACCTGGGAGCACTTTCGCGAACTGGAAGCTAAAGGCCTGATGATGTATGGCCAGATGACCGCCGGTAGCTGGATATACATCGGCTCACAGGGTATCGTTCAAGGTACGTATGAAACTTATCTCTCACTGGCTAACCAGCACTACAACGGTACGCTGAAAGGCACGCTGAATGTAACCGCTGGTCTTGGCGGTATGGGTGGCGCTCAGCCGCTGGCCATTACCATGAACGAAGGTGTATGCCTTGCCGCCGAGATGGAAGAATGGCGCATGAAGAAACGCGTTGAGACGCGCTACCTGGATAAATACACCGGCGATATTGATGAAGCTATTGACTGGGCACTGAAGGCAAAAGAGAATAAAGAAGCTATTTCAATAGGTGTTTGCTGCAACGCGGTAGACCTGCTGCAAAGGCTGATCGACAGGAACATTACCCCGGATACGCTTACTGACCAGACATCGGCACACGATGAACTGATCGGATATTTCCCTGAAGGACTGAGTGTAGTTGAGGCAAATGCTTTGCGTAGTAGCAACCCGGACGAGTACATTGCCCGCTCGCTGGATACTATGGCTAAGCATGTGCGCCAGATGCTGGAGCTGCAAAAGCGCGGCGCCATCACCTTCGACTATGGCAACAACCTGCGCGGCCAGGCACATGATAAACGTGGTGTAAAAGATGCCTTCGACTTCCCGGGATTTGTTCCGGCTTATATCCGCCCTCTGTTTTGCGAGGGTAAAGGTCCGTTCCGCTGGGTAGCACTGAGCGGCGATCCTGAAGATATCTACACTACAGATAAAGCGCTCATGGAACTGTTCCCGGACAATAAGGGGCTGCACCGCTGGCTGCACATGGCCAAAGATCGCATTGCCTTCCAGGGCTTGCCTGCGCGCATTTGCTGGCTGGGCATGGGAGAACGCGAGAAAGCAGGTTTGCTGTTCAACGAACTGGTAAGAACGGGCAAAGTGAAAGCGCCGATCGTTATCGGCCGCGACCACCTGGACTGCGGCTCTGTAGCATCGCCTAACCGCGAAACAGAAGCAATGAAAGATGGCAGCGATGCTGTTGCTGACTGGCCGATACTGAATGCGCTGATCAACACCGCAGGCGGTGCCAGCTGGGTGTCATTCCACCATGGTGGTGGTGTGGGCATGGGTTATTCGCTGCATGCCGGTATGGTGATCGTTGCAGACGGTACTCAAGACGCTGAAGAGCGCCTGAAACGCGTACTGTTCAACGACCCGGGCATGGGTGTTTTGCGACACACAGATGCAGGCTACGAACTGGCCGAAGAGACCGGTAAAAAGTTCGGACTGGATATCTAAAATATACATTCATACATACTTAACCGGAAAGCAGCAAAGGCGTAATAGCCGATGGGCTTTTCGGTTTTTCTTTTGCCCCTGAATTGCTACATTTGGCCTATGTCATTCAGAATAGGACAAGGAATTGATTTTCATCAATTGGTAGAAGGCCGCGACCTCTGGTTGGGCGGCGTGAAGATACCCCACAACAAAGGCGCCCTCGGTCACTCAGATGCAGACGTGCTGCTGCATGCTATTTGCGATGCTATGCTGGGCGCGCTTAGCCTCGGCGATATAGGCCAGCATTTTCCTGATACAGATGCGTCTTATAAGAACATAGACAGCAAAATACTGCTGCGCCGTTCCTACAACCTGGTACGCGAGCGCGGTTACTGGCTGGTGAATATAGACAGTACGTTACTGCTGCAGGCGCCTAAGATAAAGCCGTATGTGGAGCAGATGCGTCGTACGATTGCCGAGATCGTTCACATGTCTATAGACGATATCTCCATCAAGGCTACCACTACCGAAACCCTGAGTTTCATTGGCCGTGAAGAGGGTGTTGTAGCTACGGCCAACGTGCTGCTGCAGAAATATTAATCGTAACTTCAGGTCAACAAAAATTACCTATGAAGCTGAGACTACTGCTGGCGCTGCTTATTCCTGTCACATTCTTCTACTCATGCAATACCGATACCAATGGTGTTGGGCCCGGCAGCGGTGGCTCCGGAAATAACGTCATAGTAGCTAACATCAACGGCGATGCCTGGGGAGCGGAAGATGGCTATTACCAAACCTCTACCAATTTTGCGCTGGAGATCATTGGCGCACGTAGCACGGGTGGACGCATTACGCTCGTCGTATCTCCGTACAATGGTACGCAAACCTACCAGCTGAACGGCATTACCAAGATCATGTTCTCAGAGAACGGTATCGACTACACGTCTACCACAGGTCAAATAACAGTTAACTCTGACGATGGCCAGTTTATCGAGGGCAGTTTTAGCTGCGAGATGATCAGCAATAGCGGTAGCCAGAGCCTGACATTCACCGGCGGCCAGTTCCTGGCGCCCCGCAGGTAAAACATACAAAGCCGGCAGACAAGCTGCCGGCGTATTTCATTACCTCTATACTTCTAACTTAGATCACACCATTGCTCATATGCGGCTTGGCACTGTATGCCATATCGCTGGCCTCATCTATGATGGTGAGTATACGGTGCTTCACGTCATCGCTCAGCCCGCTAATATTTTTGTCAAGGAAAGAACGCAGGTCGTCCAGGTCTGGTCCACCGGCGCGGCCCAGTATGCTATTCAGCCTGTTCTTTAAATTTTCAGCAGTATCGGAAATATCAGACCTTAGTTCTGATCCTTTCTCGGGTGCGAGTAACAACCCAGCCACCAACCCTACCAGGGCGCCGGCCAAAAAACGTGATGTGCTCATATGTGTAGTTTTAATTGTTTCCGAATACGGTTGCTTGGAGCCTAGAAGACTCTCCTTAATACAAAAAGGATCAGGCCTACCACAACAACAACCAGCAATATCCCGGCCCAAACCCCGGCTTCGAATATATCACCGATTAATTCACAACCCGTTAGCGATACAGCCAGCAGCAATAGAGTGGCTAAACTTAATTTCTTCATAGCGTTTTGATTTGTTTATCTATATCCACCATTCTCAACACTGCTAATAATATGCAAAATCATGCCAATGGATGAGCTAGTTACCTCAGCCTCAGTTCAGGCTGGGTTGCTGATCAAAAACTGTTGTCAATTGTTGTCGCTTTTGATGTTACACTTTAATGTTACCTGCGGTTTTGTAACAGTTTTTCGAGGTTAAAACCCTTGTTTTTGTAACAAACTGCCGATCTCAAAAATGTAAAAACGCTTTACAGTATTGTGTTTGGCCGCCAATCTGTGTCAATTTGTTACCATACCCCTACCCCTTGCTGCTTTTTGCAATTGGGAATTTCTGATTTGAATTCCTTGAGGGTGGGCGTTCCGGCTGGATGAGGGTCATAGTACTATGTTTTTACTAGTACAAATATACAACTATTTGATGAATTATGTCCGGCTTCATTCAGTGTTTACATTTCAAACGCAAACCGCACATTACTCCAGAACTCGTCAAGAGCAATGATGCGGGGTTTCAGGAAAGAGATAAGTGCGGGCCAGTCGTCGGGGTTGAGGATATTGTGGCCGATGGAAACTGTTCCGATGCGGCTATAGATCTTGCCGTATTCGTCGTGCACTTCGGGCTCCCAGGTCCAGTCTTCACCGGTGGCAGCATGCAGCAGGTGTTTTAGCTGTAACAGTTGTTCGTAGTGCTGCTGCCTGACGGTAGTGTCGCTGCGCGAGAGAATGATAGCGATGGACGCTTTTTTTGCATCGGCATCCATGCGGAAGCTAATGCCCTGTACTCCGGTCTTGTAATTGATCCAGTTTACCTTCTCGCTGCCGGCAGGGAGTATGGGCTGCATATACCTGCCAAAGGTGGTCCAGAACGCTTCTTTCTTTTGTGCTACCTCCTGCCTGCTGTACATAGCTGCAATTTAGGCGAAAGGCGTTTACCTCGTTACCCCTATCCCCCTTGAAGAGGATAGGAGTAACTTTATTCTACGCCCGCCATGCCTGCGGCAGTTTAATGCCACGCTCTGCCGGCGGTATCCTGTGTCGCGATTGACGCTGTTTCAGGAAACTATCAAACATATCGTATGGTGCGGCTCTTTCTACCAGCGCTGCCCATTCGTCGCTGCTGAGGACGGGAGCTATTATGGTAAACTCATCCACGAGCTCCCATGTGGCGGGCAGCATACTATTCAATACCTCGTTGGTTATCAACAAAGGACGGCCTGGTTCGCGGTCCAGCAGCAAGTAGTCGTACCTGTCTATGAGGCAGCCCGTGCCGGGTTCCAGCACCTTCATCAGCAGCGGGTTGCCATCGCCATTTTCTATCTCCATCACCTCATCGTAGCCAAAGGCGGGCAGCTCCCATTGCACTTTATTGATCATACCAAACACTTTGTCTTTTAACTGCCGCGGCGTGTAATCACGTATGGCCGCATGAACACGCCGCCCGAAATACACATTCCGCACGGGACCGTTTACTGCGATATCTTCGGTTGATGCGTCCAGCAACATCGCCAGCAGTTCGCAATCGGCCTCCTGGCGGCCTTCTATGGCGCGCTCATCAAACAGGGGAAGCTCAACCGGCTCGTCGTCCTCGTCGGTGATACTGCATGCCGTCAGCGCCATTATCTTTTCCACCAGCCTGTTGGCAAGGCGGTAGTCATCGGCATTGGAAAGAACGGTATTCCTGACCTCGATGTGCAGCAGGTTGAATGTGATATCCATACCTCTTGCCGACTTACCCGGAACCCAATAGTAGCAGGTAGCGTCGCCGCGGTATTGAAATGTTATGTTGTCGGATTCGGCTATAGCCGCGTTGAGCTGCGCAAGCGAGATCTGCTCCGCAACGGTGATCTTGTGAACCAGGCTCATAAAAATGTTTTGATGGTGAAAGGAACGGTTATTCTGATCGTACAAGAAAGTTACCAACTTCGTTCAGGCCGAAAAAAATGTCCTTGCACGGTATTATGAACTGTTTGGTTGTTAATCGGCTAGCAGGCAAGCCCTGGGCCGTACTGTTCAGCTATGAAGCTATGGTGGCGTCAATAGCAAAAAAACAACAACAGGTGGCATCGTCCAATATATCCGGCTGCCATCGCGTCCTCTGCATTTCGAAAACTTGCACTAACAGGTTTAAGTTCAGTTGCTGTAGGGTTTAGGATCCCGTACAGAATCCGGCAACGAGCTTTCCGGCTCACCTTTCCCTGCCGATTGTTCCGTTGCCCTGTTGTCGAATTCCCGACCCTTGCAGCTTGCAGCCAGCAACCATACGCTGACTACGCTAAAGATCATCAAATGTTTTACGCTCATGATACCAGGTTTTACATTGCGTAACGCTGTAAAATAATGCCATCATGAGAACACAGGATAGCCCGGTTGGGCATATCAATAAGCCGGCAAAAACCGTGTATTCACGGTAGTCAACCAGAAAAATATTTCATAAATTGTAATTCACAATCCACCCAGCTATGCGCTTTGTCATCTGCTTGTTCAGCTTTCTCCTCGCCGCTTCTTCATCGCAGGGCCAGTCGCGGTTTAAACCGAAGGCCGGCAGCTACACTTTCTCGGCCGATGAGATAAAAAAGATAAGAGCTACCTATGATGTCTACCAGAATGCGAAAGACGCATCTTTCATGTTAACTGTCGCAGGCAGCTCGTACGCCGCAATAGCAAAAACACAGGGCGCCAGCGCCGAGGGGGTGCAAAAAGCATTGAACGTACTCGGCTTTTACCAGGTTAAACCGGGCATGGTGCCATCGAAGCAGGCCCAAATGCTCGCCCTTAAAATGCGAAACGCAGGTTTTCTACGCGCCAAAGTTTTGAGGCCCGCAATGTACATAGCTGCTGCCGTGGCGGTATACGAGGTGTACACGATCGTGAATAGCGGTAAAACACCGGAACCTGGTGCAACACTCCAGCCATTAGACCGCAGCAAATTGCAGAACCGCAACGCGCAGAATCTTCAACCACTGCCCCGTTAATCAGGCTGTCTACTTCAAATGTGTTGATATCGAGAGAACATAATCTACCATTTCCTCTTTGCTCAGCTTGTAACCGTTACCACCGACTATCATTGCGCCTGCCTCGGTGTCAAAACCTTTACCAAACAGGTAGTACTGTCCTTTGCGCAGGTTGTTGAAAGTGGCAGCATGCTGGCCGCCCTCTGTTACGCATTTGGCGGAGTCGGCGTACTTGCCGTCGCCGGGCGCATCGATGCCATAGGCCATGTAGACCGTGCCGAGGGTATCTATTTTCCGGTCGTGATGTTTCAGGGTAATTCGAAGCGTGCCATTACCGCCTTTACCGCCGGGAACGTCGACCTCAGTGCCGCGCTTGCAGCCATCGCAGGAGGTGAGGGAGGCTATGACCAAAGCAGGGAGAATAAGTTGTGAGCGTTTCATCAAGGGTGTGTTTGGTTAATAAGACGGATAAAGTTGAGTCGGTGGTTGTTAAATGCTAGGGAAAGCTACGGAAAAGCTCAACAACACATTACAAAATTCCTCTGTTTCAAGCTGTTAAAGCGTCAAAACATATAACGCTAAAGCCTTTATTTTCCGTAGCTTTGCACTTCTTTTTTCTTAGTATGCAAAACATTCGCAATTTCTGTATCATAGCCCATATTGACCACGGTAAAAGTACCCTTGCAGACCGACTGCTGGAGTTTACCAAAACCATCAGCGACCGCGACATGCAGGCGCAGGTGCTGGATGATATGGACCTGGAACGCGAAAAAGGCATCACTATCAAGAGCCACGCCATACAGATGGACTATGAGTGGAAGGGCCAGAAATACCGCCTGAACCTCATTGACACCCCCGGCCACGTAGACTTTAGTTACGAAGTATCGCGCGCGCTGGCTGCCTGCGAAGGTGCACTGCTACTGGTTGACGCCAGCCAGGGCATACAGGCGCAGACCATCAGCAACCTGTACCTGGCACTGGATAACGACCTGGAGATCATCCCGGTCATCAACAAGATAGACATGGAGGGCGCCATGATACCCGAGGTGACCGACCAGATAGTGGACCTGATAGGCTGCAAACCTGAAGACATTATCCTGGCCAGCGGTAAAAGCGGTATCGGCATACAGGAGATCATGGATGCCATTATAGAACGCATACCTGCACCAAAAGGCAATCCTGATGCACCATTGCAGGCGCTGATATTCGATAGCGTGTTCAACTCGTTCCGCGGTATCATAGCCTACTACCGTATCGTGAACGGAACCATCAAGAAAGGCGATAAAGTTAAATTTTACCATACGGGCGGCGAGTATTTTGCAGACGAAGTGGGTATACTGAAACTGGGACTGGCGCCGAAGAAAACAGTCTCTGCAGGTGATGTGGGTTATATCATCACCGGTATCAAAAATGCCAAAGAGGTGAAGGTGGGTGATACCATCACCACCGTAGTAAACCCGACGCAGGAAGTAGTGAAGGGCTTTGAGGAAGTAAAGCCGATGGTATTTGCCGGTATCTTCCCGGTAGAGACCGACGACTTTGAAGAGCTGCGCGACTGCATGGAAAAACTGCAGCTGAACGATGCTTCGCTGACGTTTGAGCCGGAGACATCGCAGGCGCTGGGCTTTGGTTTCCGTTGCGGCTTTCTTGGAATGCTGCACATGGAGATCATCCAGGAGCGTTTGGAGCGCGAGTTCAACCAGACAGTGATCACCACCGTGCCGAACGTGAGCTT
>JAJNBR010000300.1 GCA_021156265.1 Flavipsychrobacter sp. | reverse complement strand
GGACATGTCAAGGTTCATCCATCCGAATATCTTTAGTATGACCCCCGACATTACGTCTTCGCCTACCCAGCCAAGACCAAGGCTGGCCAGGGTAATGCCCAGCTGTGTGGCTGCGAGGTAGGCGTCGAGGTTGTTAACTATAGATTTGGCGGCCACCGCGAGACGTTTATTAACGTTTGCTTTTACCTCTATTTGAGAAGATCGGACCTTAACAATAGCAAATTCTGCTGCAACAAAAAAACCGTTGAGGAATACCAGGAATAGTGTGAGAAATAGATCAAATGCCATGGTTGTGAAGCAAAGCTTCAGTGCAATTTTTGCCCTAAAGTTATGCTTGAAATTTCATTTAACTGTTTTATTTAAAAAACTGCGCCGCCCGCTGTCGCAAAATTCCACATTCCCGCGACGGCTGTGATATAATATTTTCTCAGGATGAAAAGCCAACGTCATATACGATAATATCCGTCTTTATTAGTAGTTGTTTAAGAGTAAATACAATTTAAAAACAGGCTTGGCACGGTTCTTTTTACTTTCTTATCAGTAGATAGAAATGTAAAAATTGGAATTAGTTTAAAAGATGGGTTATGACAACGAAGTATTTGATGCCGTTTTTGATGTTTATACTGAAGTATTTCTTTGATATTGAAAGGGAAATTACCTACACAGTGATCACTGCAGCCACCGTAAGGATTCATGATTGTAAAGAAGTGATAGCTAACCTGGTAATGCTTCATAAATAAAACTGGCGGTTGTGGTTTAAAAATTCTCTAACCTCGAAAAAACTGTTTTATGCGTATCCGAATTTTGATGACAGGCGCAGAACCGGAATATATGAAAACCGAAGCGGTAGTGCTTAAGGACAGGGGCTTCCTGGTATACACCTGCGAGGAGGAGAATATAGACGAGGCTATATCTGAAGTAAAGCCCGACGTGGTGTTCGTAAATCCCCACGACCCGGGCCTGCACAGTACCAAAGTATACCACGAACTGCTCGACAATATTAAGTACGCCAGCATACCGGTGATATATACACTATCGGAAGATGACGTGTACCTCGTGAACCGCAAACGCACCGCCAGCCGCGACAAACGCAATATGATAGCCGACAACATAGTGGACGGCATCAAATGTGCCTTATTTGCCGATGTGTTAACACCGAAGAGGCGTGTCAGGATCAACCGCAATATCCAGTTCCCTTATTATGCGTTCAGGGCTTAGTTAGCCTTTATCCACAGAATGTACTCCGGGGCCTATAATGAACAGGCCGAAGAACACGAACGCCAGCTCAATAGGATGCGAGGCTTCCATAAATGCTTGTCCCTTATACAGGTGACTGGCTGCTGCTACTATCATAGTACACATTAACAAGAAGGCGCTCGGGCGGAAGAAAAAGCCCATTATCAGGAACAGTCCGCCTATGGTCTCCGATGCCGCTGCCATGAAGCCCCATGCCTCGGGATAGGTGTTGATACCGAAGTTTTTCATGCTGCCACCCAGTTTGGTCCAACGCTCAGGGCCACCAAACAGCTTTTGGTAACCGTGCATGATCATCATGAAGCCAATGCCCGCGCGCATCACTAGTAATCCGGTGTCCTGGTATCTGCCCAGTTTCGACAGTATTGCCATTGTGTTGTGAATTTTCCTTAAAGATAATTCACGCGCTCAATTGCCGACAGGCTAGTTTTACTCATGCTGTGGATAGTTAATTGCGCCGGCGGATAAATATCTGGGTGTAGTACGAAGTCCCATCCTTTCCCTTTATCGCACCAATGCCTGTCAGGTTATAGTTGCCCTCGATATTCTTACGATGGCCCGGGCTGTTGAGCCACATGTCCACCACTTGTTCTGCCGTACGCGCGCCATAGGCTACATTTTCTGCACCGCCATTCGATCCCGGCAATTTGCGCATGAGCCTGCTCAGTCGGTCATCGAAACCGCCGTGCCCGAAAGCGGTGTGGCCGGTAGCCATATTCCGGCTGTGTTTGTCGGCTTCGGCGGTAATCGCATCTACCATTTCCAGTTTCTCCAGGCCGCGTTTCTTACGATGTTTATTCACCAGGTCCAGTATATCTTCTTCCATGCTCTGGGCAAAAGCGGAAGCGCCTGCCAGCAGGCAGGCCAACATTATCCCTATCTTCAATTTCATCTTTAGGAATTTACCATGTTTGCGTGCTCGAGGTTCTTATTGCGCAGGTCTACGCCTCCCTCCAGGTACGACTTAAGGTTGGCCAGGTAAAATGTCCAACCCGTTTTGCAATCCATGTGATATTTCACTCTGCCGATATCTGTAGTAGGTATCTTCTCCTGCGTGAGCATCACTATGGTCTCATCCATAAATGTGCCAATTTGTACCGTTACCAGCGCGCCACCTGCAAAAGAAAACTGAATTTTATCGACGCCATTGGCATAAAGTACTTTCCCTTTTTCCACTACATCGTCGTTGTGGCCGTGCCACCACCATTCGTAGGTATCGTCGGCGTGGAACTGCTGGATGGTAGACAGGTCGTGTTTGGCCGGATTGTGAAATAAGGCCCGGCGCAGGAACCATTTTTCCAGCTCATCGCCGCGGGTCCAGGCGTAGTATACTGCGTCTACCGGAGCTTTGATATTGATCTTCAATACAAAACGGCTCCAGTCATAATTGGTGTCATTACTCATTGTGATGATGATTTGTAGAATGTATCATAAAAGTTGTTCCATTGTCTGACTATGATTTTCATGATAAAGATGATTTCTATAAAGGTATTGGTGATTTTTCTATTCGTTGATAACTTTTGTTGCCGTTTTTGTCATGAATTTCGGCTTTTCGTACTCTTTTCTGTAGCACTATGTAGGTTGCTAATTGAGTAGCAATGGGTTGTGATTGGGCGACCGTTTTTATACTATTGTTTTTTGTTGCCTTTGTTGCCGTTTGGAATATTGAAAGGCAAACAGGAGGGAACAATTTGCTGCCGAATCTGCCCGTCATATCGAACGAAGCGCAGCGAAGTGAGATATCTCCCGAGGTGCGGCGATGTAGCTTGTTGCATAGGTGCGGGAGATCTCGCCTTCGTCGAGATGACAACTCTGATTGGGTTGATGGGGATATGAACTTACAGTTTTCATTACTACAAATATACAATAATTTATCTATTTTATGAAAAGCAGTTTGTGCTATTGATCCGCGGTATCAGGCTGGATGCTGGTTAAACACCGAGTGATTTAGTTAGACACGGGTAGTCCTGCGGAAGACCCGCGCGGTTTAGCAAGAATGAATTAATCGGTTTTATTAATTACATTAACTGTGTATTAGTGTTGCAAATATTTTAATGCCTGTTTAATCAAAACCGCGGCAAGGAACGTCCGTTTTTGCAGGTTGATTTTTAACTTCGGGATACAATCACACTCCTATGAAGTTCTCTGCCTGGAAACAAGCGCTTAT
>JAJNBR010000299.1 GCA_021156265.1 Flavipsychrobacter sp. | reverse complement strand
CTTAACGGCCGCCAGCTTACCGGCTACCCTATTACTGCAAAAGGCAAAGGAATGCTGACCGTGGAAAGCAAAAACCTGGTACCTGGCATCTACATGTACTCGCTTGTTATAGATGGCAGAGAAGTGGCGAGCCGGAGGATGGTATTCTCGGACTAAATGATCTTTGGAATACAAACTGATAAGGGAAGCTTAGGCTTCCTTTATTTTTAAAAACATTATCGCTGCACGATAACCTTTTGATTCACTACACTACTCCTACTTTCGATTTTCAAAATGTATACACCAGCAGGCAACTCACCAACAGGCAATACAACATCTGTCTGCCAGTACCTTTCCGGATAGTGCTGCACCACCCTGCCCGCTACGTCGATCAACGTCATGGTCGAAGGTTCATTATCATTAAGATGGATATGCAATCGATCTGAAACGGGATTAGGATATAACCGGACAGTTTCTGTAGATACTTCATTTATATCAAGCCCCCACGTCGTAGCGTAAAAGCCCTGCTTCATCTTGTTATTGCTGTTCGACATATTACGGAAGCCAACCGTCACATTACCTGAACCTGCTATTGTATCGGTATAAAAATAGAAGGTGAAGCTTTGACTGTCTGCCGGGGCAAGCATGATATAAGCGGTATCTATATTAGTAGCATAACAAATATCCGCGCACAAGGCAGTCTCCCATCCCGCAGGAACCGCTTTCTGCATCTTCATCACCTGCACCGTAACACTGCCTGTAGCCGATGTGTTTTTAAGTACACCATGCAGCGCCAGGACATTACCCGCAGGGCCCGCTATCACGCTGTCCTTATCCAGTTTGAAACTAAAGTTGCCGTTATTGGGTACAGCAATACAGTTGCCCGAATTAGTACCCAGCAGTGTATCTATATCGCACCACATATTATCGGGCAGCTTGTGAAACCAAGCGTGCTTTGCCTGTACAATACCATTGGTATCTATCAAGTATGCATTGTTAGGTGCGGGCCCGAAATAACTCCACCATTCGTTACACGGACCGTCCACCAGTATCGTTGGTGTAATGGTCATGTATTTTTTCATGGTGTCAATAAGCGCTTTACGCTCACCATAGGTTTTGGGTTGACGGTACAATACACCATCGGTTTGATTCTGGCTGGTCACCCAAACGTTGCCGCTGTAAGGACTGTTGTCAATAATAGGATGCGCCTCTACCGTGTAAACAATATAGGTGTTCAACGCTGAGCCATAAAATGCAGCCATAGCATTCAGGTCCGGCAACTTGCCGCGATACACCGGACAGGTATAGTTGCCGTTCACCAGCAACACCGGCTTTTTCGACTGTAAGACTGATTTAATGTTCACAGCTGTGCCGCCGACTGTGTACAAAGTAAAATCGGGGATCGTATCTCCTTCCTGGTAGCCCGAGGTAGTAAAGCTGCCCTGGTAGGTGGGTATGGCACACACGGGCGTATTATCCGCCGGCAAACTGCCCAATCCTATGGACGGCTTCAGGTTAGGTTGCGCAACAGCACTGCCGACAACTAAAGAGAAAAGAACAACTAATAAATTCTTCACAGGCAGGATTTGACTTTGGACGTTCCATACGAAGATAAGTTTAATGTGATGAGTTTTATAATGTTGAGGAACACCGACAACGCGTTGAAACTGAACAGCACCACTGATCACAATGGCTTGATTTTGTTGCTTCAAAAATGATGCGTAAACAGAAGTCATGACCGTATCTACCAAAACAAAACACAATGAGCAGCGATGGGCTGTTGTGCTTTCCATTCTTTTAGCGTTAGCTCTGCTGGTGCAGTTTCCGCACCGTATCCGCCTTTTTTCGCCATGGGTTATCTACGCTCTTGTAGCTGTTGAGATAATGCCATTGGTTGCCGTGATGTTGATGCCGCATAAAAAAGTTTGGCAGATCATCGAACGTTGGGTTACGATGATATTCAGTATAGCAGCTGGTATTTTATGCTTTGCCAACCTCGCGATCATTATTAACGCGGTGCTCCGCGATAACCAGGATGTCACCGGCCTGCAATTACTTATTTCCGGGCTTGGCGTGTGGACGATCAACATTATATCGTTCTCCATGCTGTACTGGGCGCTCGACCGCGGCGGGGCGGCAGGCCGATCGAATGATACAACCACCCTTCCCGACTGGCTTTTCCCGCAGGAGGGCGCTCCAAAAGAAGATTGTCCCGACGGTTGGAAGCCTGCGTATATCGATTATCTATTTCTCGGATATAGTACAAGTGCAGCGTTCAGTCCAACAGATGTGCTGCCACTGACCCACCGTGCCAAGTTGCTGATGATGCTGCAAAGCGCCATATCGCTGCTCACGATACTGGTAGTGATGTCTCGTGCTATTAATATACTGGCATAACCCGGGTCACAGCTTTGGAACAGCACCCGCAGGTCTGTAGGTGTTGAGGAGAACGCCGCTTGGCGTGCTCCGCGTTGCAACCAGCGAGAGTGCACGTGGCGGAACGCCATTTTCGAACAACCGCTTTCCTTCGCCGAGCACCACAGGAAAGACCCATAAGTGGTATTCGTCAATGAGATCTGCGGATATCAGCGTCTGCAGCAATTGGCCGCTGCCCCAGATGTGCAGCTCAGGCCCGCTTGATGCTTTCAGCTTGCGCAGCTCCTCTACCACATCATCGCCTATGCGCTGCGAATGCTCCCAGTCGAGCTGGGTAAGCGTGCGCGTGGCTACATACTTCTTTGCGTTGTTGAATGCCTGCCCTATAGGGTCGTCTCCATGGTTGGGCCAGTAGGCGGCGAAAATTTCGTAGGTCTTACGTCCCAGGAGCATGTCGAATTCTCCGGCTATAGTTTCTTTAATGACCTTGTTTCCCGCTTCATCGAAGAAAGGCATGGCCCAGCCCCCGTGGGTAAACCCGTTACTTGTGTCCTCCTCAGGGCCGCCGGGCGCCTGCATGACGCCATCCAGCGTATGAAACACCTGTTAACGGGCCTTATAGCCCTTTCCCTGTCTTTTACAACATTCGCCCGCGAGGCTTTTATCGAGAACAAAGGACAAATAACCGACCAGTACCGCCAGCCCAACAGCAATGTGCTTTACCTGTACAACGGTCATGGGTTGAATGTCCAGCTAAGGAAAACCGGCTTTAGCTACGATATATGGCAAACCGAAAACAATGGGCAGGCTCGTTTCAACCGTGTGGACATTGATTTTGTAAACAGCAGTGCAGCAATGACCACTCACGGCTCCGGTCGGTCGGCAGACATGCTTAACTATTATACCGAGTACACACCTGAAAAAGGCATAACTGCCGTACGCAGCTACGATAAAGTGCTCTACAAAAATGTATGGGCAGGCATTGACGTTGAGTTCTTACTGGCCGGCGAAAAGCCTAAGTACAATTTCATTCTGCACCCCGGCGCAAAGCTTGCCGACATAAAGCTGGATATAAAAGGCGCTAAAAGCATCACGCAAAATGGTAATGGCCTTAGCATCGCCACTACTTTAACGACACTGGAAGAAACCGTACCTTATAGCTACTATTCGCTTGCGGCAGGTAAAACTGAGGTAAACGCAAAACTGCAGGCAAACAGCGACGGCTCTTATGGCGTGTCAGTTTCGCAAAACATACCGGCAAACGCTACACTGGTAATAGACCCAATGCCAAACGTGCAGTGGGCTACATATTATGGGGGCACAGGCACCGACTATGGTAAAACGGTGATCACCGATACGCTCGGAAATGTTTATTTTATTGGTACAACTTATTCTGCGAATGCGATCGCTACTGCAGGCACATACGAAGACACTTATTTTGGCTTGCGCGATGCTTTTGTAGCGAAATTCAACCCGGCAGGTGCGCGCATTTGGGGCACCTATTACGGTGGCTATGATGATGAGCTGGGAATGGGTATAGCTATAGAAAAGAGCGGACTGAATCTTTATATTTCAGGTTATACACAATCTACATCCGGCATTGCGACTACCGGCGCTCATCTAACCAGCTGGCAGGGGTTGAATGATGCCTACCTGGCAAAGTTCGACAGCGCGGGACAACGCTTATGGAGTACCTATTATGGCGATGCCAACTTCGACCAGGGAAGGTCAGTGGCTATTGATGACGCCAACAACGTGTACCTGACAGGCGATACACGTAGCGGATCAAATATTGCAACGCCCGGGGCGTTCCAAACCAATAACGGTGGCTGGCACGATGGGTTCATTGTCAAGTTCACCCCGGGCGGCGTTCGCGTTTGGGCCACTTTCTATGGCGGCAACGATGATGAATATCTTAACAGCACCTATATCGTTAACAACCGCATCTATATTGGCGGGCAAACGACGTCGTCATTTAATGTTACTTCCCCCGGCGCTTACCAGCCGACCAAAGGCGGCAGCTGGGATGTCTTTCTTGCTAAGTTCGATACGGCGGGCGCGAGGCTTTGGAGTACGTATTATGGCGGCAGCGGAATGGAGGTTGACGTAACAACAGGATTAGACGAAAACGCTAATATTTATGTTACAGGCTACACCACCTCTCCCAATGTTATGGCAACACCGGGTGCACACCAGGCCACAAAAAGCTTCAGTGAAGATGGCTTTATATCCAAATTCGACTCCACAGGCGTCCGTATCTGGAGCACATATTACGGCGGCAATAGTAACGACGCCCCTAAGTCTGTGACGGCGGCCAAAGGACATATATTCCTTACCGGTGTTACGTACTCTACCACCGGCATCTCTACACCTAATGCATTATATCCCGGCACACCCGGCGGCAACCAAATATTCATTTCAAAATTCGACTCGGCGGGCAAAATAAAATGGGGCACCTACTATGGAGATGCCGAGGGCAACAGCATCACCTCAGATAGGAAAACGGCTGTGTATGTAACAGGAGCTAGCGGCAATGCGCTGATCGGCCAGCCCGGATCGCACCAGCCGACAAAAGGCGGTGTAAACGATGGCTTCCTGATTAAGCTGAATGTTTGCGATGACTTCGCCACGGCAAGCGCCAACAACCCTGTACTATTGAATGGCACCATCAACCTGCAGGCAAGCGGCGGCAGCCAGTACCAGTGGTCGCATGCTAATGGCTTCTCAAGTACGCTGCCAAACCCTTCTATCCCTAACGCACAATTAACCGACAGCGGCACGTATACTGTAATAGTAACCGATCTGTTCACTTGCACTAATACCATTAAGGTCAATGTACACATTCAAACCCAGCACATAGATGATGCACTCGCAAAGGCCTTCCGTATTTATCCAAACCCATCTGCAACATATGTAATGGTTGAAAACACAGACGGCTTAACTGGCACAATAGAATTGTTAACAGTCGATGGAAGGTTAATTTACAACTCCTCGCTTGCGGAGCAACAGCAAAAAATAGACGTCAGCTCACTGGCTGCCGGAACTTATTTTCTGAAGATCAATACTTCAAAGGGTACTGCCAATATGAAGTTATTGAAGGAATAACACCGCATCCGGCAACTGGTCGAAGTATTCACTTCGACCTAAACCCGGCAAGCATTTGCTTGCAACCACAACACACTCTATCACATCACTGGTCGAAGTATTCACTTCGACCTAAACCCGGAAAAGCTTTTGCTTTTCACTGTCCATTTATCACTTTTCCTATATCGTTGTTGGTGAAGAACAGCAACAACGGCGGAAACCGGTGCTTTTAGTATATTAGTAAAGTATATTACACGCAAGCCCCTGGAAAAATCATGCATCGTATCAAATCTATATTTCGATGGATGGGAATGTACACAGTAAGATTTATGATCCTGCTGTTTGTTTGTGTGCCTGCATGCTCGCATGCTCAGCTCGTAATAGGCGAAGATACTTTGAGGGGTAACATCAGGAGAATGACTGAATACATCCATCACTGGGACTACAAGGTTAAAACTGTATACACCTGGGATGTGGCAAATAGGTTGATAACGGGGCAAATAGGTGACAGCGAGCACAAGCAAAAGGGCAGGGAGCTGTTTAAATATGATGATCATAACCGCCTATTAGAAACGGGCCTCTATTGCGGCGATAATACCCTGTGCATGGGCGCTAGCTACCAATATGATTCAAAAGGCCAGAAGACCGGAGAGCGCCATGTAAACGCTGTACAGGGCTGCTGTCAGCAGCTACGCGATTGGGTCGGCGCAACGCTTAGCAATTGGGTGAGCGGAGCGCGATGGCTGTCGGTTTCGGTGACTACATATACATACGACGATGCAGGCAACATATTGAAAGAACGGGGAGAATCGTTCAACGTAATAGAGGATCCTGCAAATGAAACGGAAAAGCTGGTGGCAGCATCCGTCGGTAAAGATACAAGCATCTTCCTGCGTACGTATTCATACGATCCAATGGGCCATGTGACTGAA
>JAJNBR010000052.1 GCA_021156265.1 Flavipsychrobacter sp. | reverse complement strand
CGTTACGTCGAGTGTTGCATTCTTCTTATCATTAACTGATGTGTCAAGTACCAATGCGCCGACTGTATTGTAAACTTTGATATTGTGTATGGGAGCTGATGCTGATCTAATGGTCAGGATGTTTTGTGCCGGGTTAGGATATAACACTAACGCGTTGGCGAAGTTTAGATCACCTATACCTGTAGCCATGGCCAGCTTGCTTTCAGTAACACCACAGCTATTGTAAACTTTGAGCGTTACATTGTATGGTGGTGCGATAGAAGATAACTTTCAACATGCATGGTGCCGGCCGGTGAAAAGGTGTATGTACTGCCATTATTGACATACGAGATGCCATTAACTTGTGGGAGGGGATCGATGGTCATTTTTACCGTATCTGATGCCTGGCAAAATTGTCCCAATTTAGCTTCCACCCAATAAGTATTGACGCCCTCGCTGGTGTAAATTACTTGAGTAGTATCTCCTGTACTCCATTTGTACCTGGCGCCGGGTTCACCTGCATCCAGTACAATAGCGGGCTGCTTTTCGCAGGTTATAAGGTCCGGCCCAAGGTCAACGGTCAGTGGTTTTACGGTAACCTTGACCGGGGCGGCCTGCAGGCTACAGCCGGGGTTGAAAACTTTTACGGAATAGTATCCATCCTGCTTTGCATATATCGCACTCTGGCTAGTGATAGGTCCCGACGGGTCTGCGTTGAACTGCCACTGGTAGGAGTAATTTGTTCCCGTTCCGGCTTGCAGCAAAACGCTGTCGCCGGGGCATAAGCGGGTAGTTGGGTAATAGATCACGGCATTCGGCATGTCAAGTGGCTTTCTTACTATTGCCAGGGAGTCGTCTGTAGGCATCGGGTCGGCAACGCCATTGGGCAGCGAGGTCCATACTTGTATAGTGTTATTCGCAACGGGGTTGAACATCGGGATATTGCCCAGTATGATCGGCGCGCTTGTTGCTGTTATCGGTATCGGTGTTGTATAGGTAACAAATGGCTGCACTACGCCATTTATCGACCAGTTGATCCGCACATTGTTGATCGTGTTCGAGCCCATGTTCTTTACTTGTGCCTTCACCGGATAGTTGCCTATACAAAGATCTGTAGTGGGCTCGGGGATAGTAGATACTGATGCATTGTTTTGGTAAGCTAAAAGCTGGAAACCGAAATCGGCCAGGCCTGTTCCCGCGCTACCTATAGCAGAGGTTACCAGGCCCCACGTTCGTTTGTTGCCGCCCGAGTTGTTTTGTAATACTGTAAAGCCCGACGGTGTATACGCAGTTTGTGAAGCTTCTACAACAAGGTTTTGCGTGTTGTCGTAGAAGAAAGGCGTTGTTAAGGTAAACTCCAGCCAGGTGCCATTCACAACAGAAGGAACGAAATGTGGCGAGGCAAAGAATACCGTTGTCAGACCGGTGATAAAGGTGGTGGTGGTGTTAGCCTGGGTCGTATAACCCATTTTGATGGTCAGGTTCGTAAACGTTTTATTGGTGGCGGTAGTACCAGGTCTGAAATAGAGCTTAGTGATTACACCTGAAGGAGCACTCGTAAAACTGCCAGCAGTGTATATCCACTGAACCTTGTTGCTGGTAGTGCTGTTAAAAGGAAAGGAATTGGCGCTTGTACCTCCCATTAAAAAATATTGCGGTGTCTGCGCATGCAGCAGGCCGGACAGGCACAATAACAGGATGGTTAGTGCACGAAATTTCGCAAAGAGCGGGTAGTTGTGTTTCATTTTTGCTTCAATTAAAGGGCCGAGACATATTGTCCTATTAAATTTATGAAAATAAATCTAATAAGTAGGCAGTGACAGGGGGTGACTTTCAATTAAAAACGCATTAAAAAAGGGCTGCAGAAACAGCCCTTTTTTTCAAGTTTGTTATGTATTTATCTGATGATTTGGAATACTTTATTCGCGGTCCCGTCTTTGGTCTTGATTTGCAGGTTATAACTGCCTGCGGCGAGATGTTGTACATCAAGTGAAACCAGTTTGCCGTTCTCTACTTTACGCTCAATAACAATGGCTCCGACAGCATTGAATACCCTGATGCTATTGATCGCATGACGCTCGTCAGCTTGAATGTACACTATATCCTGTGCGGGGTTGGGATACACCGAGAGGTTGCTGATTGAAATATCCTTCACTTTTACAGGAAGATCGGTGATCCTGCCGGTGTCCTCGCCGCAACTGTTATACACAGTAAGGCTTACATTGTAAGGACCGGCCAGGCCATATGTATGAACCGGGTGTGAACTGGTGTCGGTGGCGCCATCTCCAAAGTTCCATAAATAGCTTTCCACATTTATCGGGCCACCTGGGGCGAAGTAATAAGTATTGCCTACGTTCACGAAGGATATACCGTTTACCTGCGGCAGCGTCTATATTGCTGCTTCTACTGTATCTGATGCAACGCACACACTACCCAGTTTCACTTCTACCCAGTATTTATTGAAGCCATCAGCGACGGGGACGGTTTGGGTGGTGTCGCCGGTGTTCCACAAATATCGTGATCCCGGTTCGCCGGCATCCAGTTCTATTGGTGGAATGGTTGCACAAGTTACAAGGTCTGGCCCCAGGTCTACATGTAATGGTTTTACAGTGATCTTATGAAATACAGACTGAGTTTTACAGCCGGGGTTTTTAACTGTTACTGAGTAAAAACCATCAACTTTTGCATAGAAAGAACTATTAGTTGCGCCAGGAATAGCATCAGCATCCAGTTCCCACTGGTAAGTGAAGTCTGTTCCTGTTGGTGCGGTCAGTTCAACACTATCGCCGGGACAAACTCTTGACGTTGTATAGTATACGATCGCTCCCGGAGGGTCAAGGGCTTTTCTGCTAATGGTAGCCGAATCATTTCCAGGTTCAGGGTCTGTGTTCCCGTTAGGCGACGAGGTCCAGGCTTGGATATGCATGTTTGCATAAGAGCTGGGGAACAAAATATTTCCAAGCGTTATCGTTCCGGAGGTACCGCCAACGGGAATAGTAGTGGAATAGGTTACCGGGTTTTGAATCATCCCGTTTACCGACCAGTTGATAACAACATTGTTTATCGCATTGCCTCCGTAGTTCTTTACCTGCACTTTTGCCGTATGCGTACCTACGCAAATGGCAGCCGTCGGCTCAATAATAGCAGAAACTCCGGTATTGTTGGGTAGAGGTTTATCCCACGCGTACACTTGTCCGCTGGCAGGCCTGATAGTCAGGTTGTCAATAAAAGTTGCTGTAGATATGCCGGGAGCAGCCGTGGTGTTGGTAAGGGTCTGGTAGTCGGTGCCATTGCGCGCAATACCTATAGTAGCACTGGGCGAGCCACCTACAGGGTCTATACCGTCGTTATAATGGAACTCGATCCTTCCGGTCTCAAATAGTTTAACCTGGAATGCAATAATATTGTTTCCCGACGCGCTCCACGTCCACCGCCATGATCGCCACTCAAACGTGAAGACCCTGTTGGGAGCAGTGCCGGTAGTCTGGTAAAAGGCGTCGCCGTTAGGGCTGCCGTTCAGGTCATCCCACAACGGCATCATCAGCGGGCCAAATGAATTGGCATTACCAGACGAGTTGGTCAGCGTGTTGGTATTGGCGTTCGAAAGCGATAAAAAGCCATTCGACGCAGCATTGAGCACAGTGTAGTTTCCTGTGCAAAACGGGAATGAAAACCCTATAGGTATGTTTTGTTGGTTAACGTCATCACCTTCAACACCAGTTGCCTGCGTGCCGCCCGAAATAGGCGTAAATGTGCCCTGGTAGGCGCTGAAAAGGTATTGCGTGGCATTGGGAGGAACCTGTGAGTTTGCAGCTAAAGGCAAAGCAAGTGCTGCTACAGCAACGCAAAAGGTCTGTTTAAGCGCTTTTAAAAGAGGGCTATACTGGTTTTTCATAAATAAGAACTTGATATGGTAGGTAATAAATACGATATAAATCTAATAAAAGTTAAAGATATAACCCTAGTTTTTAATAGGAGGAGGTATAGAAAAGAATGATATAGTTAGTAAGCTCAGCTTCATCTTTGCCATTTGAACTGCTTATAGTACCTTTGCGGCCAAATTATCATTGATCATATTATATGTCGGGACAGCTTAAAGAAGTTCGCAACCGGATAAAGTCGGTAACCAGCACCCAGCAGATCACCAAAGCAATGAAAATGGTGAGCGCTGCCAAACTGCGTCGTGCACAGGACGCCATTTTGCAAATGCGTCCCTATGCTCAAAAACTGCAGGAGATGCTGAGCAACATTGTAAGCAGTTCTGCTTCGGATATGGACCTTGCACTGGCCAGCGAACGTACGATAGAAAGAGTGCTGCTGATTCCTGTCACCAGCGACAGGGGACTTTGCGGGGCTTACAATGCAAACGTGATCAAAGCTACCCGTTCACTAATCAACGAGCAATACGCCGGTCAGTTCGAAAAGGGTAATGTGACCATTATGCCGCTGGGTAAAAAAGGCTACGAGTATTTCTTAAGGTATGGATATAAGGTTGTCGATAATTATTGGGAAGTATTTTCAGACCTGAGCTTCGATAACGTGCGCCGTGCTGCTGTTTATGCACAGGAGGCTTTCCTTAACAAAGAATTCGATAAAGTAGAGATCGTTTACAGCCAGTTCAAAAATGCTGCAACGCAGGAATTTGTGCATGAAGTGTATCTGCCCATTCCGAAAGTTGAGCAGCACGAGGGCGACAAAAATATGGATTTCATATACGAGCCGTCGCAAGAGGTCCTGGTTCAGGAACTGATGCCCAAAATATTAAACACGCAGGTGTATAAGGCAGTTTTAGACGCAAATGCTTCCGAGCATGGCGCCCGTATGACGGCCATGGATAAAGCGAGCGAGAACGCCAACGAACTGTTACGCAGCCTGAAAATATCTTACAACCGCGCACGCCAGGCGGCTATTACCACCGAGCTTACGGAGATCGTGAGCGGTGCTGCTGCCCTGCAAGGTTAAGGTTAATTGCAAACCTATATATTGGAAACCGCTGCGATTGCAGCGGTTTTCTTATTTTTAACGCATAAACTACGTCTATGGGCCGGCTGGCAATTTCCGTCTTGTTATCAATTCTTGTCTGCAACGTATGGGCGCAGAAAAATGCACGCGTACGACTTTTCCGGGCGCCCATCGCCGGCGGCGTGGTATTGAAGGATGTGGAGGATAAGTTTAATGCGCAGCTATACAGCCTGGAGAGCCCCTCGCCCGATAACAACATAGAAAAAAGAAAGCTGTACGAGGCCAAGAAGGAGATTGACCGTCTTTACCCGCATACGGGCATATCGCCTAAACAGACTGCTTCGGGTGTGCCGCAACCAGTAGTATTAGGCGGTTTTGTCTGCGATTCATCAACGGGTATTCCGCCCGATAATGACATGGCCATCTCTAAGGCCAACCGCGCAGTGTCGGTTATCAATTCGTCTATCGCGGTGTCGGATGGTGATAATAGGAAAATAACTTACAGAAGGACGCTTGGCCAGTTTACAACCAAGGTGGGATTGAATACTGTTAACGATTACAGGTACGACCCTAAAGTTATTTATGACCCGGAAAAAGACCGTTTCATTTGTGTAATGCTGAACGCCACAAACGAGTATAATTGGATCGTGGTAGGCTTTTCCAGAACTAACGATCCCGCGGGAGCATGGGCATTCTATAAATTTTACGGAGACTATAAAAGCGACAGTACCTGGTTCGATTATCCTTCTATATCTATTACTAACAACGAATTTTTTCTCACCGGCAACAAGATCAAAAACAATACAAGCTGGCAGGCGGGTTTTTCTGAATCAGTTATCTACCAGATCAGGAAGCAGGATGGCTATGACAGCCTGCCCGCGGTTACTTACCAGATATGGGACAGTATTACCTATGGAGGGAAACCGGTAAGGAATCTTTATCCTGTAAAAGGCGGCAGAAACATCAAGGGGCCTGACCAATATTTCTTGTCCAACAGGAACTTTGATGTAAAAAACGATACGGTATTCCTGGCGCGTGTACCGGGCGCAATCGGTGACCGGGGCGAGTTTGAGATACAGGCGTTAAAATCACCTATGGCATACGGCGTACCGCCCGATGGGAGACAACCCGATACCTCAGCCACTTTGGCCACTAACGATGGCCGGGTTCTTGGCGCATTTATCGAGGGTTCCGAGATCCAGTTCGTAAGCACTACTGTTCATCCTGCTACCGGTGCTGCCGCGGTGTATCATGGCAAAATATCAAATGCTAAAACTTCGCCGGCATTAACCGCCCGGATATTCACCGTCGATGGCTACGATTTTGGTTATCCGAATATCTCGTACGCCGGGCAGATATACGACACAATTCATTCCCTCATCTCATTCAACTATACAGGCCCGGCCATCCATCCGGGGGTAGGCGCCATATTGTTTGATGGCAAGCAACTGTCGGATATGGTGCAGGTAAAGACCGGGGAAAACAGTATTAAAATACTTTCCGGCAAACAGCAAAGGTGGGGCGATTATATGGGCAGCCAGGTAGACTGGAACGAAATGGGAACCGTATGGATCGAAGGTATTTACGGCCGCAAAAATAATTTGTACGGTAGCTGGATGGCAAAGTTGTCGTCGCCGCTGGAACGACGGGAAACGCGCACTTTTCCTTTTAGCGTACCGACGCAGCCCCTACTGTATCCTAACCCTGCTATGCAGATGCTGAACGTGGACTTTTCGCATAGCAGAGACGAAGTGCTCAGTTTCGTGGTATTCAACTCCGCCGGGCAACAGGTGGCCAGTATTTTAAAAGCAAAATGCAAGGCGGGCAAGAACCTCATTCGTTTTGATATTGGCTCGCTGCAGTCGGGTGTGTATTTTCTCAAAGCCACAAACGAGTTGGGGCACCAGTTCACACTCCAGCGCTTTGTTAAGCAATAAATTCAAAGGTATGTACACCATGTACTAATGACGAGGTTTCTGTTCAATCTGAGTTTAGCCTTCAGGGCCGTTCGCAACAACAAGCTGCGGTCAATATTGACTATCACCATTATCGGCATCGGTATTACCGCCCTGGTGGGTATACTCACTGCCATAGAAGTGATGAAGGCCAGCGTTTACAGTAGCTTTAGCAGCATGGGGGCAAATTCTTTCCAGATCACCAGCGATATCATCAAACAGAAACGCGGGCGAGGACATCTGAATATCAGCATAACTGAAGGGAAGAATATCAGGTTTGAAGAGGCAAAGGCTTTTAAAGAGCGGTACCAGTTTCCGGCAGTTGTCGGCTTGTCGATGTCAGCAAGCGAAATAGCTACTGCGCGCTACGGTTCGCGCAAAACAAATCCCAACATCGCGGTGATGGGTATCGACGAAAGTTACCTGAGAATAGCGGACACAAAGCTTGACGCCGGCCGAAGCTTCTCGGCTTATGAATTGCAAAACGGGAGTTATGCTTGCATTCTCGGCAATGGCATTGCTTCAAAATTATTTAAGGGAAAGATCAATCAGGCAATAGGTGAAATTGTTTCTGTAGGCGATGTGAAATACCGTGTTATCGGCGTGTCTGAAGCGAAAGGCGGTAGTATGATCGCGAATACAGATAATACGGTGCTGGTGCCTTTAGGTAATGCCCGTGCGGTATACGGCGGCGAGAAATTCGTGATCAATGTGATGGTAGCGGACGTAGGTCAGCGCGGTATTGCAGCCGAAGAAGCAGAAGGGCTTTTTAGGACAATAAGGAAAGTTCCGGTCGGCAAAACAAACGACTTCACCATCAACCAGAACGACAGCCTGGCAGAGATGTTGTACGAAAGTATATCCGTTATCAGCTGGGCTGCGGTGATCATTGGTTTAATAACATTGCTGGGGTCCGTAATCGGGTTGATGAATATTATGCTTGTTTCGGTAGCGGAACGAACACGCGAAATCGGGGTAAATAAGGCGCTGGGTGCGAGATCGTCCGTTATTAAACAGCAGTTTCTTACCGAGTCGGTGCTCATCAGCCTGTTTGGTGGTCTTTTAGGCATTGTGTTGGGCATACTCATCGGCAACTTGGTTGGCCTTGCCTTCGATACGGGTTTTATTATTCCCTGGATATGGATCTTCGTTGGTGTAAGCTTGTGTGCGCTCGTGGGTATTCTTTCAGGTATCTATCCGGCCATCAAGGCATCTAAACTCGATCCTATTGTAGCTTTGCGGTATGAATAAGATCTTTGCTAAACCGGAATAACCGAATGATGAACGAGCATAAAGGACTAGTTTATAAATCCACAGGTAGCTGGTATTCGGTGAAAGCTGATGATGGTGATTTCTGGAAGGCGCGTATTAAAGGCAAGCTAAAGATCGACGATGAAATATCTTCCACCAACCCGATAGCTGTGGGCGATAATGTGGTATTTGAAGAGGAGGATGCAGAAAACAATGTAGGTACAATCAAGTCGATCGATCGCCGGAATAATTATATCGTTCGTGTTTCTCCGCACAACAAAAATCAAAAACATATTGTAGCTGCCAACCTCGATGCAGCGTTGGTGATGGCTACTATAGCTGAGCCACGTACCTCGCTGGGTTTTGTCGATCGTTTTCTCCTTACTGCAGAGGCGTATCACATTCCGGCTATCATTGTTGTCAACAAGATTGACCTGCTGAAAGAAAAACACAAGTTATTGCTTGAAAAGTGGAAGGATATCTACGAGGGAGCAGGTTATGAGATGTACCCGATTGTAGCGACACAGCCTGACACGATAACAGCATTGCGCCAGCGATTGAAGAATAATACAACTTTATTCAGTGGACATTCCGGAGTAGGGAAGAGCACATTGATCAATCAGCTGATGCCGGGTATGAATTTAAAAACACAGGAGGTATCAGACTGGAGCGGTAAGGGACAGCATACAACTACATTTGCTGAAATGTTCGATCTGCCCGATGGTGGACGCATTATAGATACACCCGGTGTAAAAGAATTTGGCCTTATTGATTTTGACAAGGAAGAGCTGTCGCAATATTTCCCGGAGATGCGCGCTGTGATGTCTGAATGTCGTTTCAATAATTGCCTGCATATAAATGAGCCCGGATGTGCGGTAAAGCAAGCTGTGGCTAATAAACGGATAAGCGAAGACCGGTACATCAGCTATGTTACCATTCTCGATAGTATAGAAACTAAATGGTGAGCTCTTATGATCATTTATAACGTTACAGTAAAAGTAGACAACAGCATTACCGACCAATGGGTGCAATGGATGAAAGAAGAACACCTGGCAGATGTTGTTGGCACGGGTATGTTCTTCGATTGTCGGTTATACCAGCTGCTGGAGCAGGATGAAAAGGAAGGAAAAACTTTTGTAGCCCAATACTATTGCGAAACGATGGAGCAGTACAATACCTATATGGCTGAGCATGCACAGAAGATGCGCGATAAAGGATTTGCACGTTTCGGCAATAAATTCATTGCTTTCCGAACAGTAATGGAGAAGCTTGCCTAAAAACGTTTTGGCCGGTTTTTGTCAATAGCAAATTTCCTGCCAATATGCTGAAAGCCTTTGCTGTCAAGGCTTTAATAACGTTTTGTATAGAATGAAAATGTGGATAGGCTGTGGAAGCTGCTACAGGCAAGGGTTACAGCCTGCAAAAAAAAATGAAGAATATTTGGAACTGATTTAAAGCTAAGTATATTTGCTTATTCCTCTTAAAAAAATATTGTTTCACAACCAAACACACAAGCTATGAACAAAGCTGAACTGATCGACAAGATTTCTAAAGATTCAGGCATTACCAAAACACAAGCGAACGAAGCATTGGATTCATTTACAAATGCAGTAGTTTCTTCTTTGAAAAAAGGCGACCGCGTAACGCTGGTTGGTTTTGGAACTTTCTCTGTATCTGAGCGTTCTGCCCGTAATGGCCGCAACCCTCAAACAGGCGAAGTGATCAAAATCAAAGCTCGCAAAGTTCCAAAGTTCAAAGCTGGTAAAGAGTTCTCAACCAAGATCGGTACCGGTAAGAAATAGTTTTACTTACCTGAGAGAGTTGAAAGCAAGGGACATGCAAGTGTTTCTTGCTTTTTTTTGCTTATTTTTGCAACCTAAAATTATTTACTATGGGCAGAGGTGATAAACGCACTAAGCGTGGCAAGATAGCTAAAGGAAGCTTCGGCAGGACAAGGCTGGCTCGCACCAAAAAGACAACCACAAAAGCAGATAAGAAAGCTTAATCTGCAATGAAATTTTAAAGCCACTCGAAAGAGTGGCTTTTTAAGCACTTATCGTTCACGAATGGTATTTCATACTCAAGACATCAGTCAAAGCAGCTTCCTGGTTACAGGAGGTGCAGGGTTTATTGGCTCGCACATTGTCGAATACCTGCTGAAAAACGGAGCAGGCAAAGTGCGTGTGCTCGACAATCTTTCCACCGGTCTGCAAAATAACATCGACCTCTTTGCCGGCTACCCGAATTTTGAGTTTATTGACGGTGACATTCGCAATGCTGCCATTTGCAGGCAAGCCTGTGAGGGTATGGACTTTGTGGACCACCAGGCGGCGCTTGGTTCAGTACCCAGGTCGATCATTGACCCCGTCGCTACCAATGAAGTGAACGTTGGCGGATTCGTCAACATGATCACAGCGGCCAAAGACGCCGGGGTCAAAGCTTTTGTTTACGCTTCCTCCTCTTCAGTTTACGGCGATGAGCCCAACTTACCAAAGAAGGAAGAGCGTACCGGTAACTTACTGTCACCATATGCCGTATCGAAGATGACTGATGAGTTGTATGCAGGCGTGTTTGCAAAGCAGTACAAACTGAAAGTGGCAGGTCTTCGATACTTCAATGTCTTCGGTCCCCGCCAGGATCCTAACGGTCCGTATGCAGCAGTTATACCTTTGTTTGTAAGCGGTATGATGGACGGCACTGCCGTATACATTAACGGCGATGGTGAGCAGACACGCGATTTTACTTACGTAGACAACGCAGTGCAGGCTAACATCCGCGCCTTGCTGGCCGACAGCGATGATGCTTATGGCCAGGTATATAACATTGCAGTTGGTGAGAACTTTACGGTGAACTTCCTGTACAACGGTATACGTGAGATACTGGGTGCGAAACATGCACCTACTTACCGGGAGCCACGGTCGGGAGATATTCGCGATTCACTGGCTGACATCTCAAAAGCGCAAAAACTGCTGGGATACCAGCCTTCTTATCGCTTTCCTGACGGGTTGCGCAAAACAGTGGAGTACTTCCGGGAAATAATGAAATGATCTAAGGCGCCAGCCGTGTTTTAGCCCAATCTTCCGTCGCTCCCTGGCTGAAGACGATACGATCGTGCATTCGGTTGCTGCGGCCCTGCCAGAACTCCATATAGCTGGGTATCACCCTGTAGCCGCCCCAATGCGGCGGCCTCGGGATATTGTTCCCGAATTGTCCGGTGTATAAACGGTAATTGTTCTCGAGTATGCTCCTGTCAGGTATCGACTGGCTTTGCGGTGATGACCACGCGCCTAGTTTGCTGCCCTCGGGACGAGTAGAGAAATAATGATCGCTTTCTTCCTCACTCACTCTTTCTATCCTGCCCTCTACACGTACTTGCCTTTCCAGCTCCTGCCAGAAAAACACCAATGCTACAAATGGATTTGACTCTATCTCCAGGCCCTTGGCGCTGCTATAATTGGTGAAGAAGACAAACCCTTTTTCATCAAGTCCTTTCAACAGCACAATGCGTGCATGGGGTTTGTTGTGCAGGTCGACGGTGGCTAGCGTCATGGCATTTACCTCAGCGGCCTCTGCAGCTTCAGCTTCGGCAAACCACTTGCCAAAAAAAGCGAAAGGATCATCACCGGCGGTTGCTTCATCAAGCTCCGCCATCTGATAATCCTTTCGTATGTCCGCTATATTTCTGCTAGAAACAGACAAGATATCTCGTTATTTTTTTGAGCCCAGGTACTTAGCCATTACGTATATCAGCGAAATGGTCATCAGGAAGATGAAAACATAGGCAAGAACCGGTCCTATTGTTTCGCCGGCATCGAAAAAAGCATTAAGTAACAACGAATGCATAAGTATTTCTGAATTTGGGCTGCAAGATACAAAACAAGGTGCGTAAATGCCAGCTTTTATGTATTTCCCTATTTTGTCGTTATTTTTCGGCTCAAATCCGCTTCGCCTCATGTTTTTGCGGCATGTTCCGTTCTTAAAATCAGTACTGCTGTACTCGTTTACCGCTTTCGGTGGGCCCCAGGGGCATTTGGGCATGATGGTAAAGACCTTCGCCCAGCGCCGGCACTACATATCTGAAAAAGAACTACAGGAATACAATGCCTTTTGCCAGATGCTGCCCGGGCCCTCGTCTACACAAACCGTAGTACTGATCGCCATGAAGCGCGGCGGAATACCGCTTGGCTTACTGACACTGCTGCTGTGGATACTACCCGCAACGGTGATGATGAGTATCTTTTCGTTCATCGTTTACCACTTTAATGTAAAGGACGTACAGACCAACCTGTTCACTTACATTCAGCCAATGTCCTTCGGGTTCATCTGCTTTGCGGCGGTGCGTATGATGCGCAGCAGCGTGCAGCACATAGCTACCTGGGGCATCATGATTGGCAGTATCGCGGTGACCTTGCTGTTCCGGTTCCCGTGGATATTTCCTATCGTGTTATTCGCTGCCGGCACTGTCAGTAACTTCAGTAACAAGCGTATCCCCGATGCGACTGAAAAGCCTAAGCCCATACGCTGGATCAACCTCTGGCTGTTTGGCGTGCTGTTCATCGCTGCGGGTGTGGTCAGCGAGATGGCCAGGGTGCACGACTGGCCCAACAGGCGCATCTTTAACCTCTTCGAGAACTTCTACCGTTTCGGAACCATCGTGTTTGGCGGCGGCCAGGCG
>JAJNBR010000298.1 GCA_021156265.1 Flavipsychrobacter sp. | reverse complement strand
GTAGCCTTAATGAAGTTGCTGTGCTGCTCTATGATGGATGCAGGAATGTGCGGCGCGAGGTCAAGCACAGGCGTATGAGGTACTACGCGGTCTGCATCATTATTGAATACTACATGCAGGATTATGTTCTGGTAAGCAGGATCGTTTTGATGGCCGTGCTTATGCCAGTCGCTGGTATTGATGTGCAGCTCAATATGCCCTGCCAACACCGTATCACCTATACGCACCTTAGCCTCGAGAAAGTCGGGGCCTGCGTTTGTATTATACCTGCCAGGGTGAATGACCGTGATGGTCTCACCTTCGTCGGTAACGAGGTTGCCGGGTTGATACAGGCTATATTGCCAGATGAACTGCAGTAGCTTTTCTTGCATAGGGGTATTTTACACCCCTCAATTTACAAATAAGCCGCCATTTGTTTTTGATATTCAGCAGCCGCCTCACCGGCGCGTTTAGCAAAGTCAGCATCGTTGCCCGCAAAGATGATGGCGCGTGATACATTGATGAGGATGCCACCGTCGGCGTTCATCGCGTTCTCGCACACGGTAGGCACGTCGCCACCCTGCGCACCCACACCCGGCACCAGGAAGAAATGTTCCGGTAGCATGTTACGGATGTCGCGTAGTTGCTCCTTACGTGTGGCACCTATTACAAACATCAGGTTGCCGGGGTTGCCCCAGCCGGCAACAGTCTTCAGTACTTTCTCGTACAGCAATTCGTCTCCGCACTGCTGCAGCTGGAAATCGCCACTACCCGGGTTGGACGTCAGTCCTAATACGATAGCCCAGTTGCCGTCATATTGAAGGAAAGGCTTCACGCTGTCGGCGCCCATGTAAGGAGCCACTGTTACGCTATCGAACGGATACGTGCTGAAGAATGTTTTGGCGTATTGGTCTGCGGTGTTGCCGATGTCGCCGCGCTTGGCATCGGCGATGGTGAAGATGTCTTTAGGAATATAATCAAGCGTTTTGCCCATGCTGATCCAGCCCTTCACGCCCTGCGACTCGTAGAAAGCAGTGTTGATCTTATATGCCACCGTATAATCTTTAGTAGCATCGATGATCGCCTTGTTGAAAGCGAACACTGGATCTTCCTCGGCATACAGGTGCTTCGGTATCTTTTCGAGGTCTGTATCGAGGCCTACACAAAGCACCGACTTCTTGGCGCGGATGGCGGAAACTAATTGAGCACGGGTCATCATATCTAAAAAGCTTGGGACAAAAATAACTACTGATTGCTGTACTTGCCTATTTTATCATCTATGGCCATATCGGCACCCTTGCTGGTGTGCAGTTTCATGTTAATGAGCAACGAGTCTGCACCTCCCTCATAACAAGCAGCTTGTATATCATTTAATAATTGCATCACTTTATCATAGGGCCCTTCTATCACGGTCTCGAAAGGGCATACCACATATTTCAATCCCGATGCATTGATGGCTGCAATGGCTTTGTCGATGATAGCGTAGGCGTCCTGGCGGCTCTTCTCAAGCGGCAATACCTGGATGGCGAGGTTTACGATGTTGTTCATAACGAAAAATTTGCGCGCAAGGTAGGTCCATTCTTTTAAGATTTTTTAATGGCCTATAGATTTTTATTGTTTTTGTAGGTACATCAATACCCCTACATTTGCAATCACACACCAAAACACATAAAGATTATGAAACGCTTTGCACTTGCACTGATAGTTGCCGCATCGATGATGAGCGACGCTAACGCACAAGGTCTGAAACTGCCGGCACTGAGCCCGACTACCAAGATCACACAGGACTTCTCCACTTCTACTATCGAACTGTCTTATAGCCGTCCCTCTGTACGCGGCCGCAAAATATTCGGCGATGTGGTGCCTTACAACACCATTTGGCGTACGGGTGCTAACTCTGCTACACGTATTAAATTTGGCGAGGACGTAACCATTGGCGGCGTACCTGTTAAAGCAGGCGACTATGCCCTGTACACCATTCCCGGTGAAAAAGAATGGGAAGTGATTCTGAACAAAGGCATTGGTAACTGGGGCGCTATGGGCTACAGCACTGCCGATGATATCGCCCGTTTCAAAGTGCCTTCTAAAAAGGCCGGCGAAACAGTAAGCTCGTTCACTATGGGCCTTAACGATATCACTTTCAATACTGCCAATCTCGACATCGCATGGGAGAATACCGAAGTGACTATTCCCATCAAAGCCGACAACCAGGCGCGCCTGACTGCAGATATCGACAAGGCTATCAACAACCCTTCTATTCCTTATTTCCAGGCTGCCAGCTACTACTACGAGACCAACCAGAACCTGGACAAGGCTTATGAGTATGTGAACAAAGCAGTAGAAGAGAATCCTAAAGCTTTCTATATGTGGCACCTGAAAGCGAAGATCGCGCAGAAGACGGGCCGCAAAGCAGATGCTATTGCCGCGGCTAACAAGTCTATCGAGCTGACAAAAGGCACACCTAACGAGGGCGAATACCAGCGTAATAACCAAAAGGTAATAGACGCTGCCAACAAAATGTAATAAACGCAAACCAAGTATATTTATACCCACAGCCAGTAACAACAGCTGTGGGTTTATTTTTCTACTATAGCTCATGAGACGACTCTTTTTACCGTTAGCATTTCTTTTTTCTCAATTTTCTTTCGCGCAGCAGGTGCGGCCTGCCAACTCGGCGCAGATATATAACGAGATCGCAAGGCTGAAGAACCTGACCAATGTGCTGTACTTCGCTGCGCACCCTGATGACGAGAACACGCGCCTGCTGGCCTGGCTGGCCAACGATCAACATATCCGCACTGCGTATCTGTCTCTTACCCGTGGAGATGGCGGCCAGAATATATTGGGCACTGAGCAGGGCGCCGCACTTGGGCTGATACGCACACATGAACTGATAGAAGCACGCAAGCTGGATGGCGCAGAGCAGTTCTTTACCCGCGCTATCGACTTCGGTTTTTCCAAAACGCACCAGGAAACTTTCAAACACTGGAATGAAGATCAGCTGGTGAGCGATGCCGTTTGGGTGATCCGCAAGTTCCGGCCCGATGTGATCATTTGCCGTTTTCCGCCAAATGAACAGGCCGGGCATGGACAACATGCCGCTTCTGCCATCATTGCCGAGAAAGCTTTTCATGCTGCCGGCGACCCGACAAAGTATCCCGACCAGCTGAAGTATTATGGCGCGTGGCAACCGAAGCGCATTGTGTTTAACTCCTTCCGCTTCGGCGATCGCAATACCATTACTACCGACAATATCAAAGTTCCCGTGGGGCAGTACAGTCCGCTGATAGGAATGGGTTATGGTGAGCTGGCAGGCATTAGCCGCAGTATACATAAGAGCCAGGGGGCAGGTACGCCTAGCACTCCCGGTGTGCAGACCGAATACTTCAAACACGTTGCCGGTGAGCCTATGACCAATTCGCTGTTTGATGGTATTGACATCAGCTGGAAACGGGTAAAGAACCCGGAGATTGATAGACAGATAGAC
>JAJNBR010000051.1 GCA_021156265.1 Flavipsychrobacter sp. | reverse complement strand
ATCAGTATAAATTATCAGTTGTTTCGACATGGATAGTATGAACGGCGTATCTTAGCCGCCAAAAATATAGCGTTGGGCGCCAAAATAAAAGTTGCAGCTGTAAGTTATTTGAATACGAAGCCTTTGTTGTACGGTATAGAACGGAGTTCGGTGATGAAGGATATCGAGTTAGTGTCTGATTATCCTGCCAATGTAGCCCAAAGTCTCCAGGACGGTATTGTAGATGTAGCCTTGCTGCCTGTTGCTGTAATACCCCAAATACCCGGCGCGCGTATCAGTATATCTCGACTACCAGTCACGTACCTCTGTGAGGCTGGCGCAGTTGCTGTTCGAAAAGCACTGGAAGAAACAAGTAGAATATAAGCCAGCAACCGAAAACTACATTGACTATATAAACGGAACCACAGCGGGCGTCATCATTGGCGACAGGGCATTGAAGCAGCTCACGAATTTTGATTACGTCTACGACCTGGCTACGGGCTGGAAAGAATACACAGGTTTACCTTTTATATTTGCTGCCTGGGTAGCCAATAAAGAGTTGCCACAAGACTTTGTAGACCGTTTTAACGAAGCCAATGCTGTCGGGATGGAACATATAGAAGAAATCGTAGCAGAAACGCCGTTTCCTTACTATGATCTTCATAAATACTATACGGAGAATATTCACTATCACCTGGACGGTCGTAAACTGGAAGGGCTGGAAGAGTTCCTGTCGCTTATTCGATAGGACAATATGCGTATAGTAAGCGTAAATACTGAAAGCGTTAATGGCTTTCTATCTTTGTAACTTATACCGATACTATGCAAAAAAGCATAACACTGGTTGAATGTCCCCGCGATGCGATGCAAGGCTGGAAACAGTTCATTCCAACCAAGCAGAAAGTCGCTTATCTGAATACTCTTTTGCGGGTTGGTTTCGATGTGCTCGACTTTGGATCGTTTGTATCGCCCAAGGCTATACCGCAAATGGCCGATACTAAAGACGTGATCCCTCAACTGCAGTTGAATGATAGAACAAAGCTGCTGGCCATTATTGCCAATACCCGCGGTGCGGAAGAGGCGGTTGCGTACAACGAGATCAGTTATCTCGGGTTTCCCTTCTCTATTTCAGAAACATTTCAACTTCGCAATACCAATAAAACGATAGCAGAGTCTTTAACACAGATAGAAGAGATACAGAACCTCTGTGTGAAGAGTGGCAAAGAGCTGGTTGTATACATCTCCATGGGTTTTGGTAATCTTTATGGCGATGATTACAGTGCCGAAGTAGCCATCAAATGGGTAGGACAACTGGCACAGCTTGGTATTAAAACTATCGCTATGGCAGATACTGTTGGCGTAGCGAAGCCCGATACTATAGAATATATCTTTAAGCACCTCGTACCTGAGTTCAAGGACATCAACATCGGTGCGCATTTTCATTCAACATACACTACCTGGGAAGAAAAGATACAAACGGCCTATAACAATGGCTGTCTGCGTTTCGACAGCGCGCTGAAGGGCATTGGCGGCTGCCCGATGGCGGAAGATGAACTGGTAGGCAACATCGCCACCGAGAACATTGTGAACTGGTGCGAACGAAACGACATCCCTTTAAACCTTGACATGCAGGCCTTTAATGAGGCGCTGCTGATGGCTGCCAAAGTGTTTATGAAGTAAATAGCTACATTTACAACCTTATAGTTTTCTATGTCTACACATGGTGAAATAAAACGCGTAACCACCAACACGCTACAGTCAATGAAGCAACGTGGTGAAAAGATCAGTATGCTTACCGCATATGATTTTTCTATGGCGCGGATATTTGATGATGCCGGTATCGATGTGCTGTTGGTAGGTGACTCTGCCTCTAACGTAATGGCCGGTCATGAGACCACACTCCCCATTACGCTCGATCATATGATCTATCATGCACAAAGCGTGGTGCGTGGCGCGAGCCGCAGCCTGATCATAGTTGATCTGCCTTTCGGTAGCTACCAGGGTAATAGCAAAGAAGCCTTGAACTCCGCCATCCGGATCATGAAAGAAGCCGGGGCGCATGCCATCAAGCTGGAAGGTGGAGAAGAAGTGGTAGAATCGATCAAACGTATCATCAGCGCCGGTGTACCTGTCATGGGCCACCTGGGACTCACCCCTCAGTCGATATACAAGTTTGGCACGTATACCGTGCGTGCAAAAGAAGAAGCAGAAGCAGAGCAACTGATACAGAACGCCCATGCGCTGGAAGAAGCAGGCTGCTTTGCCATCGTCCTGGAAAAAATACCCGCTACCCTTGGTAAACGTGTAGCAGAGGAGCTGAAAATACCCGTGATCGGTATTGGTGCAGGCAAGCATGTAGACGGGCAGGTATTGGTGATGCACGATATGCTGGGCATAACAAAGGATTTCTCTCCCCGTTTCCTGCGTCGCTACCTCAACCTGTACGACGACATCAAGACCGCTACCAGCAAGTATATCGGCGATATCAAGAGTAAAGACTTTCCTAACGACCAGGAACAATACTAGGCTATGGTGAACGAAGCTGCCTGGAAAGAAATAACAGCGGATCTTAAAGAAAAGAATATTACGCTGGTTGCCGTGTCCAAAACCAAGCCTGTGTCTGATATTCAGGAGTTGTACGACCTTGGGCAGCGCGACTTTGGCGAGAACTATGTGCAGGAGTTGGTGGACAAACAGCCGCAACTACCTGCTGATGTTCGCTGGCATTACATCGGCCACCTTCAGTCGAACAAAGTAAAGTACATCGCACCCTTCGTTCACCTCATCCACGCGGTCGATAGCTTTAAACTGTTACTTGAGATCAATAAACAGGCAGCAAAACACAACCGGATAGTTGATGTATTACTTCAAATGCACATAGCAGAAGAAGAAACTAAATTCGGCCTGGATGAAAAGGAACTTATAGAATTACTTGAATACTACCGGGCTCAGAAAGAGCAACTCCCCAACATTCGCGTCTGCGGCTTGATGGGTATGGCAACGAATACTGAAGATGAGGCCGCAGTGCGTTCAGAATATAAACGCCTGCACAACACTTTCCTGCATCTGAAACAGGTATATTTTCTCACTCAGCCACAGTTCAACACCTGCTCCATAGGCATGAGTAGTGATTATAAGATAGCGATAGAAGAGGGTAGCACTATGGCGCGTATCGGAAGCCTGTTGTTTGGTGCCCGGCAGTCCAACTAGCTTTTCACCTCAGCAGTCGGCACTTGTTGCGGTGCGGCCAAACTCCGCATATGCAGCCATTTAAAACCAAGAGCGGTGCTGATACCTATGGCACCAATGACCCACCACAGCGTTTCAAAACCCGCATGTTCGGCGATCTGCGCGCCGGTTGCCGGTCCGAGTACCTGCGCGGTAGCCCAGGCAACTGTATATAATCCCGCGTATTGTCCCCGGTTGTGATTTGATGAACGGCTGATCCAGTAAGAGTTCATGAAAGGCATGGAAAATATCTCGCCCATGGTGCAGAGGAGCATGGCCGATATGGCCAGAAGCTCTGCGCCGGGTAAAATATTAAAGACCAGGAACGATGTGGCCAGCAGCATAGTTCCGCCGGTGATGTATTGCAGGGCGCTCCGTTTGCCTTCCAGGTTATGCACTATCACCATCTCAAACAAGGCGATCAGCACGCCGTTAGCCGCCATCAAAATACCGATATAGCTTTCCGGCAGGTGCAGTTCTTTTTTATAAAACACCGGCATGGTACTGAACAACTGGAAGAAGCAATAAGCGTACAACATCGTCAACACAATGAATGTCAGGTATGCCTTGTCTTTATAGGCAGACGTGCCGCCTGCAAGTTTTACTGTAGGGGCATGTGCCGAAGCCTTATTTTTTGACGGTGACAGGAAAAACCAAAGCAGCAAGGCGGCACCGATATTAGTAAACCCATCTATCCAGAACAGCAGTTCATAGTTCTTTGATGCTATGAAACCTCCCAACGCACCCCCAACTGCCCAGCCAAGATTTATCGAAAGCCTGTTCAGAGAGTAAGATCTTGTGCGATTCTCTTCCTTACTGTAGTGGGCTATAGCAGCCGCATTGGCAGGGCGAAATGATTCATTGACGATACTGAGTAAAAATGTGGTAATGCATATAGCAGCATAGCTATGCATTTGCCCCAGCAGCAGGAACATCAACCCCCCACCGAGCAATGTGAACATCTGGATGTAGTAGAACCCGGTCTTGTCAGTAAGTTTGCCACCTATAAAACCGCCGCAAACAGTACCTGCACCCCAGACGGCTATAACCCAGCCGGCATCGCCAATAGTAAAGCCCAGGCTCTGCGTCAGGTACAGCGACATGAATGGAAATACCATGGTGCCGCTGCGGTTCACCAGCATCACGATACAAAGAAGCCAGGTGGATGGAGAAAGTCCGGAATATGCGTTTTTGTATAGGTCGAAGACTCGTTTCATGCGGTATTGTAAAAGTAGAGCAAACCCGCATGCCGAAAAAATCAAAGTAATCGTGACTACTTATAGTCTTCTATCCTTATTCGTTCCTTGCAGAAATCATATTCCCGCAAGTCATTTGAAGCGACAATAACCAGTCGGTTTTGCGCGTAGGTTTCTATCCAGCTGCGGTATTGTTCCACGCCTTGCTGGTCGAGATTGGAACAGGGCTCATCCAACAGTAAAAGCGGTGTATCTGAAAATACAGCCTGTGCCAGCTTTACTCTTTGTTTCATTCCCGAAGAGTAATCACCTATTGGTTTCTCCGCCGACTGTTGCAGTCCCGTGATATGAATGATCTCTTTAACAGTTAAGCCATTGAGCGGCTTTTTGAAGCTGAAATGAAAATCGAGAAACTCCCTTAACGTCAACTCTTCTACTATATCCATACCCGGCGCGCAAAAGCTCACATGCGCAAACAACTGGTTTTGCTCAAGGGCATTACCGTTCATGACGTGGTGCAGCTTTCCCTTGGATGGCGCCTGCATACCGGCTACGATACGCAGCAGGGTAGATTTACCACTTCCATTAGGGCCAAGTATGGCATAAGCGCCGGGAGTCGAGAATTCGTAGCTGATCTCTTTAAAGATCCAGTGCCGCTGAAAACGTTTGCTTATTTGGTCAAGCGAGATCTTCATTAAGCCTGCGGGAATAGCCCTTCATGATACCGCGCCCGGTGTCACGGATAAATGCAATGATCTCATCGCGCTCGTCCGATACCGGTGTTTCCGTTTCAATAATGCTCAGCGCTTTCGAGATATTGTAACCGCGAACGAACAGGATGCGGTAGATATCGAGGATGTGGTTGATCTTTTCTATCGAATAACCGCGGCGTTTCAGGCCCACAGAGTTCACACCCACATACGATAAAGGCTCACGTGCTGCTTTTACATATGGTGGTACGTCCTTACGTACCAGCGAACCTCCTGTTACGAAGGCATGAGAGCCTATGCGCACGAATTGCTGTACGGCAGTAAGACCTGCCAGCACCACGTTGTCGCCAACAGTGATATGTCCTGCAAGGGTAGTATTGTTCGAGAATATGCAATGGTTACCTATCTCGCAATCGTGGGCTATATGCGAGTAAGCCATGATGAGGCAATTGCTACCTATCTGGGTCTTATTCTTGTCTACTGTACCGCGGTTGATGGTCACGCATTCGCGAATAGTCGTATTGTCGCCTATCACGGTCAGCGTTTCTTCGCCTTTATACTTCAGGTCCTGCGGAATTGCAGAGATAACTGAACTGGGGAAAATGCGGCAGTTCTTGCCTATACGCGCACCTTCCATTATTGTCACGTTCGATCCGATCCATGTCCCTTCACCGATCTCCACGTTCTTATGAATAGTAGTGAACGGATCGATCTTTACATTAGGGCCTATTTTAGAGTCGGGATGTATATATGTAAGCGGATGGATCATTTTTTGTCTTTTCGAACGATTTGCGCAACCAGTTCTGCTTCGGTCACAAGTTTATTGCCTACATACACAGTTCCTCTCATTTCGCAGATACCACGGCGGATAGGATTTAGTAACTCAAGCTTTAAAATCAATGTATCACCCGGCATTACCCTTTGCTTGAAACGTACTTTGTCTATTTTGATAAAATAGGTATCGTAGTTCTCGGGGTCACTGTAATTGTTTAGTGCAAGGATGCCACCTGTCTGTGCCAGCGCTTCTATCTGCAATACACCCGGCATCACTGGATTGCCCGGAAAATGGCCCTGGAAGAAGTGTTCGTTGAAGGTAACGTTCTTGATACCTACCACGTGGTTATCACTCAGCTCAATGATCTTATCTACAAGCAGGAACGGGAACTTGTGTGGCAGCGACTTTTCGATATGCGTGATATCGTAAATAGCTTGCTGATTCGGATCGTAGTGCGGTATGTCAGAAAGGTGTTTGTTCTTTTTGATGAACTGCTTGATCTTCCTGGCAAATTCCACGTTTGAGGCATGGCCCGGTCTGCTGGCGATGATATGCGCCTTTATCGGGTACCCGATCAGCGCCAGGTCACCCACCACGTCCAGTAGTTTATGCCTTGCTGGCTCGTTGGTAAAGTGCAACTGTATATTGTTCAGGATACCTTCCTGCTTTACTTCTATCTTTTGTTTGTTGAAAACCTTCGCCAGCCTGTTCAGCTCGTCCTGCTCTACCACTTTGTCAACTACTACGATGGCGTTGCTCAGGTCACCACCTTTGATCAGGTTGTTATCAAGCAAATATTCCAGCTCGTGCAGGAAGCAGAAGGTACGGCAAGGACCTATCTCGTCTTTGAACTCGGCAATATGTTTCAGCGTAGCATGCTGTGTGCCCAGTACCGGAGAGTTGAAATCGATCAAGGTAGTGATCTGGTAGTCGCTCGACGGAACTGCGAGCATATCTACGTTCTTTACCGGATCGTAATAATGAATGTTGGTATCGATGGCGTACACGATGCGTTTGGCATCCTGTTCCTGCACACCAACGCTTTCAATAGCTTCGATTATCTGTTTGGCGCTGCCGTCGAGGATGGGTACTTCCGCACCATCCAATTCTATCAGTATGTTGTCGATGCCCATGCCCACCAACGCGGCCAGGGTATGCTCCACGGTGCTTACACGCACACCGTTTAACTCCAGTGTGGTTCCGCGCGATGTGTCTACTACGTAGTCTACATCAGCCTTGATGATCGGTTTTTCAGGAAGATCTACACGTTGAAAACGGATGCCGAACCCAGGATCGGCCGGTTTCAGAGTCATGTTCACATCTTCACCCGTATGCAGGCCGACCCCGTGCAACGTTACTGACCCACTTAATGTATGTTGGTTCTGACCAGATGTTGATTCCTGCAAAATGCCTGTTTTTTTTGCTCCTGATTTTGTAATTGTCTCTACACTCACTTTTTTACTGAAATGTTTTGGCTACTCAATAATGCTGATAATTCCTCCACGGTTTCTTCCAGCTTCAGGAGGCGTTGCTGTAATTCGGGCAAATTTCTAAAAATTGCCTGACTTTTCAGAGAACTTTTATATTCGAATGCAGGCGATCCTGTTAATGCGGTATTAGGCGCGGTAACTGATTTGGAAAGACCGCTTTGGGCATTAATGCGTGTGCCATCGGCTATTTGTATATGACCCACCATACCTACCTGGCCGCCGATAATGCAATTGCGGCCTATTTTGGTGCTGCCTGATACCCCTGTTTGCGCTGCTATTACAGTATTTTCTCCTATCTCCACATTGTGGGCTATCTGTATTAGGTTATCCAGCTTAACACCTTTGTGTATCACTGTCGAGCCCATTGTTGCCCTGTCGATCGTGGTATTGGCCCCAATCTCTACGTCATTTTCTATAATTACATTACCTATCTGTGGTACTTTCTTATAGGTGCCATCTTTTTGCGGTGCAAAGCCAAAGCCATCGCCGCCTACCACGGTGCCGGAGTGGATCACTACACGTTGACCAAGGTGACATTCATTATACACTTTCACGCCAGCATACAGTACGCTGTCGTTGCCTATGACCACGTTATCGCCTAGGTAGCATCCTGGGTATATCTTTACATTGTCCCCGATCCTCGCATTTTCGCCTACATATGCAAATGCGCCGATATATACATTTTGTCCAACTTTAGCGGTTGGGGAGATGTAACTAGGCTCCTCGATGCCGTTTTTGCCCGCGCTGCCGGTCATTTGGTGGTATTTTTCCAGGAGCTGGGTGAATGCTATGTAGGCATCTTTCACCCTTATCAGGGTTGGGGCAACAGGTTGCTCTACCTTTAGCGCCTCGTTTACAATAAGTATCGACGCCTTGGTACTATATAAATAATCTTCGTATTTGGGGTTAGCTATAAAGCTCAGTACACCTTCTTCGCCTTCTTCTATTTTACCAACCCGGCTCACTTTTGCTTGTGGGTCGCCCTCTATCTGTCCGTTTATGATCGCGGCAACCTGTTGTGCGGTAAATTGCATGTTCTAATATTGCGGTTTCTTTTAGAGGGTCGCTATAGTGTAATTAGTTTTCCGGCTGGATGAAGCAAATGTAGTTTTTATGTATCGGGCTTGCAAGTGTGTTATTCACCACCGGATTATCAATTTCTGATATATCAAGAGACATGCCATTTTTCATCGCTATCTGGATTCGTTCGTCATTTATATCATAAGTACTGCCAGAAGCCGTACCGGTGGACACAAAATATTGAATCTCATCGTCTTTTAGTTTGAGCAACGATTGGGCGATGCGTTTCTTCTCCTCCAACAGATGATCTAATGGCTGTGAACTTAATATGACCTTAAATAGCTTTCGTTCGGTCAGCATCTGACAAAGTATCGATAATACTTTGTCCTCATGAGACTGCCACACTTTTATAGAAGAGAGAATGTCACTGTCGTCCAGCTGACAGAACCATTCCAGGTGCTCAGGTGTTGATTCAAAATCGGCCGCTGTGAACTGGTTGTATAGGAAATAACCTAAGGCGGGTGTGCAAAACAATTCTTTACCTTGCCTCGCCAGCTCCTTGGCCCGGTTCAGGATGTTAATGAGCATGATCTCTGAGGCCATCACCGTCTTGTGCAAATACACCTGCCAATACATGAGCCTTCGTGCTATAATGAACTTCTCTACCGAGTGGACGCCTTTTTCTTCGACCATCAGCTCGCCATTCTTTATGGTCAGCATCTGTAGTATACGGTCATAGCCAATTACACCTTCCGACACGCCGGTATAAAAACTGTCCCGGTTCAGGTAATCCATCCGGTCTACATCCAGCTGGCTGGAAGCCAGTTGATGCAGGTATTTTTTAGGATAGGAATGGTCGAATATTTTGATCGAGTTTTCCAGCAACCCTTTGTACTCCCGGTTTAGCTGTTGCATGATGAGGTGGGAGATGCCTTCATGTTTAATGCCGTCAACCAGCGAATGCTCCAGTGCATGTGAAAAAGGACCATGGCCTATATCGTGCAGCAGAATGGCAATACGTGCGCCCAGGTATTCGTCATTGGTTATCTCAACACCTTTTGTTTTCAACACATCAAGGGCTGTGCCCATCAGGTGGCAGGCGCCCAACGAGTGGTGCAGGCGTGTATGCGTAGCACCCGGGTACACCATGTGTGCGGTACCCATTTGTTTGATATTACGCAACCGCTGAAACCAGGGGTGGCCGATTATCTGCAATAACTCCGGTTCCGGAAACTTTATGAAACCATATACCGGGTCGTTAATGATCTTGCCCTTAATACTCATTCGGTGCCAAAAATAAGGCAAGTTTTAATCCCACTCCGTATTAGGAATTTGTTCAACGGGTTCCGCAGGTTGTGCCGGCTTCTGATTAGGCTGGCCGGGATTCGCGGGGAATTGGCCTGGTTGCGTTTGCTGCATCGGTACCCGCCTGCGTTGTCCTGAGTCAGTAGTGTATTCTTCATAGTACCCGCTCTGGTCGTAGGTAGAACTCCTGTCGACGCTGGTGGGATCAAGAGCGTTGCAGTCGTCAAAACCCTCCGGTTCCATGAATTTGGCGTCTTTCACAATGTTGAGTGATTTATCAGCATACACCCGTTTCATGAACAAGGCCCAGATAGGCAAAGCTGCAGCTGCACCCTGGCCTAAAGCCTGGCTGCCAAAACGTAGATAACGGTCGTCGCAACCTACCCAGGCGCCTGCAATTATCTGTGGCGTGTAACCTATGAACCAGGCATCTGCCTGCTTATTTGTAGTACCTGTTTTGCCAGCTATCTCACCATCGAAGCCGTATCTATAACGCAGGCGGACTGCCGTACCTCCGGGACCGGTAACGCCCTGCATCAACTTCACCATCTTATAAGCCGTGTTGGCATTGATCAGCTCTTTTTGCTCAGGAACGAAGTTTTTTACCAGCACTCCGTTCTTGTCTTCGATCTTGGAGATGAACATGGGCTTCACATGTATACCGCCCGTGGGGAACATGGTGTACGCGCCCATCATTTCGTATAATGATATATCCGGTGCCCCGAGCGCTATCGAAGGGTATTTATCAACATGGCTGGTGATGCCGCATTTGCGCATGAAGTCGACGAATGCATTAACACCTACCTGTTTGATAAGATATAGTGCGGCATTGTTCACCGACATCGCAAGGGCCCTGCTCATGGGAAGCTGACCATATTCCGATCCGCCCGCATCGTAATTTTTTTTCTCGGGAAAATCCTGCGGCATGGTCGATAAGACACCACAAGGTGAAAACCCATTGTCTACGGCCAGGCAGTAGAGCAGCGGTTTAATAGTAGAGCCCACCTGCCTTTTTGTATTGATGTTGACGTGGTCAAACTGGAAGTATTTATGATTGATACCTCCTACCCAGGCTTTTATTTCTCCGCTGTACGGATCCATCGCCATAAAACCGGTCTGAAGGAACATTTTCATGTACTTAATAGAGTCGATGGGACTCATCGTGGTATCCTTCTGACGTTTCTTATTCCAGGCGAAGACAGTCATCTTAACCGGCTTCCTCAATTCCTTCATGATCTCCTCATGAGTCATCTCTTTTTCCTTTAACACCTCGTAGCGGTCGGACGCTTTTATTGCCTCCATCAAGTACTTTTGGTGCTTCTTCCATACTGTTCCATCGCGGTAGCTACGTTGCCCGGAGAATAAGCGTTGTATCTCGCTCATGTGTTCCGACACTGCCTGTTCGGCATAGCGTTGCATGGTCACATCCAGCGTAGTGTAGATCTTCAGGCCATCCTTATAAATATTGTATTCAGTACCGTCCGACTTTTTAAGGCCTTCCAGCATCTTCTTCACATCTTGTTCGACAACCTGTGCAAAATATGGAGCCATACCAGTGTGGTAATCCATCTTATGGTAATCGAGCTTTATAGGCTTTTGTACCAGTTCTGCAGCTTCGGCTTCTGTAATGAAGCCATGGTCGGCCATCTGGGTGATCACCACGTTCCTTCTTTCTTTCGAACGCTCCGGGTTCCGGCGTGGATTGTAAATGGTATTACCCTTCAGCATGCCTATCAATACCGCAGCTTCATCTACCGTAACGGAGTCAGGCATCTTTTTATAGAACGTAAGCGAGGCGTTCCTGATACCATACACGTTGTCGCCAAATGGCACGGTATTCAGGTATAGGGTGATGACTTCATTTTTGGTCAGGTTACGCTCCAGTTTTACCGCCATTACCCATTCTTTCAGTTTGATGAAAGGTAAGGTCACGATATTCTGGTTCTCGCGCGGGAACAGGTTTTTAGCCAGCTGCTGCGTAATGGTAGAAGAACCACGCTTCTTTCCCGTCAGTACATAAAAGGGTATCGCTACGGTGGCAACAGGATCTATGCCTGAGTGTTCATAAAAGCGTGCGTCTTCAGTTGCGAGAAGCGCATTATAAATATTGGGAGATATCTCTTCGTATTTGCTGGTTGAGCGGTCTTGTATATAGTATCTGCTGATAAGCGTACCATCAGAAGCGTATACATCGGACGCAAGGGCACTACTGGGATTTTCCAGTTCCTTCATCGAGGGCATATAGCCGAGTGCACCCAGATTGATGAGGATGATCAGCACGTTGAAGGAGATCAACCCTATCCAAAATGTACGCCACAGGATGCGGACAGATTTTTTCTGCCCCGTCTCTTTAGTTGTTTTCTTCTGCGGAGGCCTGTTTTGTTGGGGCCTTTTATTGTTTGGTCTTTCGTCCGGCAAATCGTTCGTTTTATTGTCAGGCAAAGCTATAAAATTTAATATCGAACAATAAATTAGTTATCCCTCGTCGTTTTGTTTATCATCCGGTTTTACGAAGAATGTAATACTGCGGGACGGGTTCAGGAACCCTTTCAGCCTGCGACTGAATGGTATGCGTTTTCGTACCTGTGCCAGGAACGGTTCCAGGAAACCGGTCACATATTGTTGTTCAGACACAGTCAGTGACTGTTTTGCATATTTCTTCTTCAAATAGATGTTCATAAACGACACAAATGAAGTGCCAAGCGGTGGATCTACTACATCGCGGGCGTATTGCATAGGTGTTCGCGTACCCCTGTAGATACCGATCTGGTGCAGGTAGAAGCCGGCGGTACGGTACGCCCAGTAAGCTTTGTTGCCTTCAGCTTTTGATGTCTTATACCTCCATTTGAAAAAATGGAATATCAGATAGGGCGTCAACAATATCAGTAATACTAATGCTGCCAAAACCGCCAGCGAGGTCAGCAACACATCTTTTGCGGATACCTGTTGTTCTTGTTTTGCGGCCTGCGGTTTTTCATCCGGTTTGGCTGCATCTTTTCGTTTTAGGTATACTTCGTCAACCGGTGCGGGATTGGGAAAGCGTGCGATAAGATTTTTGCCTTGCTCGCCCTGCCTTGGCTGCATGTTTTTAAATGCTTCCGCATAGGATACAGCCGTTGCCTCATCGCCTTTTTGCACATTGGTTAGTGGTACGTCCACGCTATCCCTGCGTATGCTGGCGATCTTTACGTCCATATCGATCTTGGCGGGTTCCTGCAGGCTGTACTCCTTATCGTGGAAGATGAAATGCC
>JAJNBR010000297.1 GCA_021156265.1 Flavipsychrobacter sp. | reverse complement strand
GCAGCAGCTTTTGTGCAGTAGATAAACGTTTCAGAGCTATTTTATTCGCTCTCCTGTTCTTCAGTGCTACCACGTCTTTCGATAGTTCATCTTCTCTCCTCCTCCATACCAGCAAACCCAGGAAGGCAAACAAGGGCGCTGCATACATAGACCAGTAACCTGCGGTAAAGAACAACGGCTTACCGTCGTAGCCAATATCATTAAGCGGTTTTGTTTCAATGTTGTGAATATCAGCCAACGTTGTGTTGCGGTTGGCAGGCTTATTTTTTCCTTGCGTTACCTGTACTTTAACAGGCTGCGTGTTCAGCGTTACATAGCTACCCGACTGCGGGTTGAAATAAGTGAAGGGCACAGCCGGTATTTCGTAATCACCGGGAGTATTGGCGGAAATTGCGTAAGTAATGATCTTTGTACCGCTGATTGTGGTGCTGCGACCCGTAACTGTATCGGTTATTTGCGGATCAAAAGCGCTCAGTCCATTCGGCAGGTTCAGTTTTGGCGCCTCTATCAGCTTCAGGTTACCGCTGCCGTTAATGGTTAGTTTAAAGTTCAGCACATCATCTGTGGTCAGCTGTGTTTTGTCTGTTTTAGCGCTTACTGTAAAGCTACCTACTGCACCACCGTAGTCAGCTGGTTTTCCGTCCTCGGGCAACGGCGTCACCGTAACTTTTACAGGGGTACTTTTCAGTTTCACTTTCACATCGCGGTAAGCAACGGAATTGAAGAAGTCGTCGTTGAAGAACGGATCGTTCATCATCATGCTGCCAAAACCAAACGGATCGTCGAAGTAATCTGCAAACGGGTTGCGCTGCCTTACCTGCTGCACGATGCGCGCTACACCCTCGGCTTCGGCAGGGTCAAGCTCCAGTGTACCTGTCTGTTGCGGAAAGAGCGCAGACTTCTTTAGCAGGAAGACCTGGTATTTCTTGCCGTTTATGATCTCTTCAGTAGGCTTCGGGTTAACTCTCGGAATGTCGAAATCCTGTGTCCAGAAACCGTTCAGCGAGGGCAGTTTTGAAATGCTCACATTCATCGGCAGGCGGGCGTATAGCTTGTAGCTGGCTGTTATCTGCTCGCCCACATGCACTTTACTTTTATCTACCGCTACGCGTATGAACAGGTCTTTGCTGATATCTACATCGGGCTGGGCTGCCTGTTGCTGTGGCTGCGCCTGGCGGCCTTGCTGCTGCTGGCGCATGGCCTGCAGCTGGCGCTGGCGCTGCTGCTGCATAGCCGTGAACGGATCGTCAGTAAACGGATCATAAGCCTGCATCTGCTGCTGGCGGCGCGGCTGTATTGAACCGGGAACCACTTGCACGGTGAGGGTATTAGATTGATACGTATGTCCATCCGCATCTTTAGCAACAGCGCCTGGTATGGTCAGTTTTCCGGTACGTCTTGGCTGTAATACGTATGCTATAGAGATGCTGGTAGACTGTTGCATGCGGCCATTGGCGTATGACACCTGGCTATTGTTAGACTGGTACGGTCCGCCTATTATATGAAAATCGCGGGTGAGACCTGCCGGGTTGATGGTTTGCAGGTTCTGGGCATCCTGTATGGTATAGCTTACCTGCAACTGATCGTCTGCCCCCACCTTCTCAGCGCTGGCATTCGTCGTGAATACAACGTTCTGGGCAAATACAGTCTTACATGCTGCCATCAGCAGCACCAATACAATACTAAACCGCCACATGTTACTATTGCGTGTCATTTTGGGTGACTACAAAATTAGATGGAACACTCTGCGATGGGTAAGGGCTCACTGCTAAAACTAAGTTAAAAATGTTTATATGTCTCCTTTTACGGGTCTCATAACGATGGTTTCCACATTGGCCGCAGCACTCAGGTTGTAGGCCGACCACACCATCTCCGCCACATCATTGGCTTCCATCATGCGTTCTGCGGGTATCCCCGCCCCTTCCCAGGAACGGCTCATGACAGCGCCGGGAACGACCGAGGTCACCTTGATATTATCCGGCATCAGCTCCAGGCGCAGGTTATCGCTGAAGCCAAGGAGGGCGTATTTGGTGATGCTATAGGCGCCCCCGTTGGTGTACGCTTTGAGGCTGGCCACCGAGCACATATTAAATATGTGACCGCTTTTATGTTTTTGCATGGCAGGCAATACCTGGCGGGTAAGATGATAAGCGCTGAAGAAATTCACGTTCATCAGGGTTTCCATATGGCCCTCCGGCTCGCCGGCCAGTGTACCCGGGAAGAATAATCCCGCGTTGTTCACCAAAACATCTATTACCGGGAAGCGCTCCAGCACCTGGCGGGCGAAAGAGAGCACGTCCTGTTTAACAGACAGGTCGGCGCGGTGGGCGATGATCTGTGCCGAGGGGTAGCGTTGCTTCCAGTCGTTCTCCACTGCGTGCAGGTCGTTATGGCTGCGGGCACAGATGGCTACCGAAAAGCCCTGCGACAGCAGCTTCTCCGCTATGGCCTTGCCTATTCCCTGTGTGGCTCCTGTAATGATGGCGTTTGGCATGTCGCAATTATACGGATTTTGAGGATAAACGGGAATCACGCGGCGGCGGGTATACCTGCTGGTAGGTGGCTTTTGTTACAATGGCCTTTTTTATGCTTGCTGTCTGATAGGCTGCAGTGCGCGTTGGTGCCGGGTTTACGGGGCAAATTGTTACAGTTTGTTGTTCATTTCTATTTGTCTTTTTAATTGCATTCACGAGCTCGCTGCCGCTCGGTTCTCGTTTTTCAACGACTTCGCGACTTTCGGTTCCCCCTTTGAAGGGGGTAGAGGCCTGCCAATTTGCGACGCCAGCGTCAGGCCGGGGGGATGTTGGACTGTGAGGGCTTTTATCGGCAACACGTGGTACGCGACATCCCCCTGTCAATGCTGCGCATTGACGTCCCCCTTCTAAGGGGGAATTGGTTGTCTGTATTGAGTTTGCCAATGAATTTGTTACAGATTGTTCCCGTTTTTCACGCGGTAACAAGCTGGCCATGATGCGGGCGAAACGGCGCTCGATGACGGGCCAGTTGTTGTAGCCGGCTTCGAGGCGCAGATCAAGGACCATGGCGTTGAGGATGGTATTGATGGAAGGGTCATCTTCAAATACCAGTTGCCGGCCATTGATCACAAATACCCGCTGCCGGCGCAGCTTCTTCATTACCACTTTGTCGAGAACGCGGCGCATCTCCATCCGGCGATTGTTTTCTCTCTGCTCTCTTGCTGCGCCCTCTTCCAGGGCTTTCTTATGAGTTTCTACTCTCCGTTCATTTAACACCGGTTCAATACGCTGACGGATATGAGGATAGCCATACAGCCTGATACCTCCTACCCTTGCGGAGGCAGGTTTTGCTTTAGGATATGCGGTGAGGTATGCTTTGGCAGGATCTTCATGCTTCAGCATGCTGCGGATAAAGACCTCGTGCTGAGGTTTCCAGTAGGGTTGGCGGGGTTTCATATTTGTGATTGGTGATTTATAGATTGGCGATCACTAAACTACTTCATAACACAAATATACGAAATAATAGT
>JAJNBR010000296.1 GCA_021156265.1 Flavipsychrobacter sp. | reverse complement strand
TTTCCAGAGCATTGGCACAGCGTCAGCATCGTTGATCTTGTGGTTAAGCTGGTTGATATACCAGTCAATGCCCAGCAGGCTCATGTTGATGACACGGACGTCTTTTCGTATTCCTTCTACTTCCTGCAGGTACCATACCGGGTACGTGTCGTTATCGCCGTAAGTAAAGAGAATAGCATTGGGTGCGCAGGATTGTAACACGTTCCATGCAGAAGCCCTGGCCAGTGTCTTTTTCGAGCGGTCGTGGTCATCCCATTCTTCAGCCGCCATCAGCGTTGGCACGGCCAGGAGGCAAAGTGCTATAGACGCATAAATACCACTGGCGCCTTTCAGGAAACGCTGGAACAGGTCATTCACCATCAGCACGCCTAAGCCTATCCATATAGCATAGGCATAGGTCGAGGCATAGGCATAGTCACGTTCGCGCGGCTGCAGTGGCGGCATGTTCAGGAATATCGCAATGGCAATACCGGTAAAGAAGAAAAGCACAAGGGTGACGATACCATCCGGCTTATTGTTATTGAACTGGTAGATAAGTCCCAGCAAGCCAAGTATGAAAGGCAGGAAGTAGAGCTGGTTGCGCGCAGGGCTGTTTTTGTAACCATCCTGCATCTTATCCAGGTCGCCAAGGCCGCGGGCCTTATCGATGAATTTAATGCCCGAGATCCAGTTACCATCTTTTGCGTTATATGCGTGACCCTGCATGTCATTTTGGCGACCGGCATAGTTCCACATAAAGTAGCGCCACCACATCCAGTTCAGCTGTATGTTGAAGAAGTAGCTGTAGTTATCCGCAGATGTCGGTTGTTCTCCTTCCGCCAGTCCCAGGAAATCGCGGTAGAACCTGATGTGGCTTGGATCGTTATTATCGTGTATACGAGGGAAGAAGCGTTTGTCTTCCGGCGCAAATTCCTGCTCCAGTTTCTTGCCTACGATCTCGTAATGGTCTTTACCGTCTTTTGTTGAGCGGTCGTATTGATAACCTTTTTCAGGGTAAGCTATAGGCCGCGCGGTGAAATCCTGTCCGTACAGCAATGGTTGCTGACCGAACTGCTCGCGCTGGATATAAGAAGTAAGGCTGATAGCATTGTCGGGGTTGGTCATGTCAATAGGCACGTCTGCGCGTGAACGGATAATTGGCGCCAGGTAGCTTGAAAATCCGATGACAATGAACGTAAGACAAAGTAATGCTGTGTGCGCAGTGTAGTTGCCGCGGCGTTTAGCGAAGTTAAGTCCCCATACCAGTGCAGCTATCAGCAGGATGATAAAAGTGATCGCTCCCGAGTCGAACGGTAGACCGAAGCTGTTTACAAACAACAAATCGAATTTAGATGCCAGGATGGGAATGCCCTGCAGCACGCCATACTGAACCAGTCCCAGTAATACGCCACCTACGATGAAGGCTGCAATAGCGCCGCCTGTAGTAGGCTTATAACGCCTGTAGTAATACACCATGGCAATGGCAGGTATACCCAGCAGGCTCAGCAGGTGCACGCCTACCGACAGTCCGATCATATAGGCGATAAATAACAGCCACCTGTCTGCGTATTTCGTATCCGCAGCATGCTCCCATTTGAGGATGCCCCAGAATACGATGGCGCTGAATACAGACGAAGTTGCGTATACCTCGCCTTCAACAGCCGAGAACCAGAAAGTGTCGGAGAAGGTATAGGCCAGGGCACCCACAAGGCCGGCTCCCATGATCAATATTGTACGATTGGTATCCGGGTTTTCCTCGCCACGTGCCAGGAGTCTCTTGGCAAAGTGTGTGATGGTCCAGAAAAGGAAAAGTATAGTGAGTGAACTAGCCAGCGCCGACCAGGCATTGGTCATGACCGCTACTTTTTGCAGGTTGCCGCCAGCCAGCAAGCCAAACATGCGTTGTATCATCATGAACAGCGGCGCACCGGGCGAGTGGCCTACTTCTACCTTGTAGGCACAGGATATGAATTCACCACAATCCCAAAAACTTACTGTGGGTTCCATAGTCAAAAAATACACAGTCGTAGCAATAACGAATGTGATCCAACCAACAAGGTTGTTGATTTTGCGAAAATTCATGAAGCTTTGTTTAGACGGCAACAAAAATAGAAAAATACACTTACGACCCTAGTACGGATTATGGAATTAACAAATTTATATGTGACTAAAGTCCGAGGGCCTGTGAATAACTATACCAGGAGGCTGCTTAGATTTTTAAGCCTGTCGTGCGAGAGAAGCTGCGCAAGCTGCACCTCGCCTATGTTGCGGAGATGCTGAATGAGTTCGTTAGCCTCATGGTCGGCCGCACTGCTTTGTATCATCCAGAGATAATCGAGTTGTTTAACTTCCGGTAATAACGTCTCCTTATCAGACTTTAACCGGTAAAGTAGGTGCTTGTAGCCATTTAATGGCAGGCAGTATTGATAAACGGGAAAGTAATATTGCTGGCCTTTTGCCGAACGCATCACTACGTCGAGATCGGCCTCGCGTGTAAAATTCAAGCCAAACTTCCGGTTCAGCAGCCATGAAAAGCGGTAAGCAGGCAACGCGCTTGCAATTCCGATCAGTGCGCTGTCGGCAAAAAAATCCTCCTGCATTGCTGCCATATCAAGTACTAGTTTAGCTGACATGTGGGAAGGAATTGTTTTGCAAGTCAAAGTTCGTGCATATTTGTATATTTCCAAATAAATAGCGCCATATGGATCTGCCAATTACAAGTATTACCGTCATTATCGTCCTTTTGTTGTTGCTTGTCGCATCTATTGTGACCGTACAGCAGGGTACCGTTGCGGTCATCACGATTTTTGGCAAGTTTCAGCGCATCATGCGGCCCGGTCTTAGCTTTCGCATTCCTTTCATCGAACGCATTTTCAGGCGTATTTCTTACCAGAACCGTTCTATAGAGCTAAAATTCCAGGCCATCACGCAGGATCAGGCCAATGTCAACTTCTCTGCCATGTTACTGTATGCAGTGCTGAACCAGGATTCGGGAACCATACAGAATGTGGCTTTCAAGTTTATGGACGAACGCAATTTCATGCAGGCGCTGGTGCGCTCAGTAGAGGGGGCAGTACGTGCGTTTGTGGCCACTAAGAAACAATCTGAGATACTCCAGCTACGCACTGAGATCATTTTGCACGTTAAGGAACAGCTGGATAAACAACTGGAAGACTGGGGTTATCATTTGCTCGACCTGCAGATGAATGATATCACCTTCGACGAAATAATTGTAAAATCGATGGCACAGGTGGTGGCCTCCAACAACCTGAAAGCCGCTGCAGAGAACGAAGGACAAGCTTTGCTCATTACCAAGACCAAAGGCGCCGAGGCTGATGGCAATGCCATCAAGATATCTGCCGAGGCAGAACGCCAGGCTGCGCAACTCAGGGGGCAGGGTGTAGCACTATTCCGTGAAGAGGTGGCGCGTGGTATGGCGCTTGCCGCCAAAGAAATGGAGGCAGCTAACCTCGACGCATCTTTTATTTTATTCTCTATGTGGACCGATGCGCTAAAGCATTTTG
>JAJNBR010000050.1 GCA_021156265.1 Flavipsychrobacter sp. | reverse complement strand
CGGATCTCCATTATAAGTGTTCAGCAAAGCGCCCGCTAAGCTCTTCGATCTGTATGCGGTAATAAACAATTTCTTTATGGTGCAGTTCAACGGATGGCAACGATGATTCGGGTGCAGGTTCGGTTTGTTCCGCCCTTAGCCTAAGGTAGTCTTTGATAAAATACTCTTTTGCCTCTGCCCGGCTTTTCGGGTCACCGATCTCTTCATAACGGCCGAAGGCTATTACGCATACCCAGTCTTTGATACTCCTGATGCGATCTATCTCAAGACATACAAGGGGATGTTCGCGCATCATTTCTATTTTCATTCCGTCCAGCGAATAGCACAGGAAATAGCTGTCAAAGTATAAATAGTTGATCGGCACAACGTAAGTGCGTTCGCCATCATTGCAACCAAGCCTGCCGAAGTTGTTATTACCGATGAACTCCCGGATCTCTTCAGTTGATAGTTTGGACACCATAGTAAAAGGCTTTATGTTGTTCACATAAAGGTTGTACCACCATATTGCTAACAGTTAGATTGAGTGTACAGTATCGTAAAGTGTAATACCCTCGGGCAGATTCAGTTTTTTGAGCAGACGGTGTTTGTTGGTACGCACTGCCTCGAGGCTCACGCCCAACATGGCTGCCATTTCCTTATTACTTAGTTCCAGTTTGCTAAGCACGATAAAACGTAGCTCGGAAGCTGTGAGCGCCGGGTATTTTTCTTTTGCGCGGTTTATATAGCCTGTATGCACTTTTTCAAACAGTGCCTGGAAGTTTACCCACTGCTCTTCAGTCAGAATGACCGAACTTTGCAGCTCCATTATTGATGGGTCAGGTCCTGTGGATTGATTGCCGGCCGGCTGCAGCTGGTACTTTTCGATCTCGGCTGTGAACTTCTCTATCAGTGCATTCTTTTCTTGTATGCTTTGTGTGAAGTCAGCCAGTTGGCGCCTGGCAAATTCTTCGGCGCGAAGGCGTTCAGCTTCGGCAAATTTGCGAGCCTGCATTTGTTTTAGTTTCTGGCGGTTTACCAGCAGCAAACTGATAATGCCCGCAAGACTTAAAAGGACTATCGAGCTATTACGCTCCGTTTTATGTTGTGTTACTTGCTGATCTTTAAGCGCAGCAATATATTTCAACGAGTCTGTTGTTCTTTGTACTTTGAATTCCGCTTCGATCTTGGCAAACTCCTTTTCGCTGTTCTGCCTGGCAAGTGTGTCCTTTAGAGCATCGTATTTGTCAAAATAAATAAGTGATTCGCCGGGTTTGCCCTGCATTCTGTATGTATTAGCTAGCGTGGCATACACGTCTACCAATTTATCGCGAATGTCAAGCTGCTCACACACGGCCAACGCTTGTTTTTCGTAATACAGTGCTTTTTGAAAATTGATCTCTTTGTTTCTAAGGCTGTCCGGCAAGGAGCTGTTGGTGTTTTTCCCGATAGCCAGGTAAGCGTTGCCAATGTTGTTCAATGTGCTGGCTGTACTGGAAATATTGCCCATTTTTTCCTGGAGCTTTAGCGCTCTGAACAGCAGGTTAAGTGCCTCATTGTATCTTTTCAGACCCAGGCTGGCGCCTCCGGCATTGGCATACATAGTGGCCAGCAGTGAAGTCGCTGGCTGGATCTGCTCTTCGATCTTTATGCCCTGCATGAAGTAGTTCAATGCCTGGTCATAATCTTTCATCATTATGTAACAATTGCCTATGCCATTTATCACCAGGGATACTTTAGGTATACCGAGCGTTTCGTAGATATTCTTTGCCTGCTGAAAGTGATCGAGTGCTTTTTGTGGTTCGCTGTTGCTGCTATACACTAACCCCATTGACAGCACGGCATTGCCAATGTATTCTTTGTTGTCGAGCTTTTGTGCCATGGACAATGTTGCCTGGAAATGTTGTAACGCTTCGGTCAAATGGTCCTGTACCGCATAGCAGCGCCCAATTGCATTGTTGGCTGTCATGATGCCGTGATCATAGTTAAGCTCCCTGGCAAGTTCCAGGGCTTGCCGGCCAAATTCAACTCCCTTGTTTGGATCGGTGCGGTAATAATCGCGTGATATCGCAACGAGCAAGGAGACTTTGTCCGTATCGGATTTTGCGGTTGTCAGCTCATCTGTAAGCGAGTCAAGATTGTGTTGTACCGTTTGTCCGGTTGCTGAATGAAGGCAAAAGCATGACAATAGCAATAAGATCGCTGGTCGTAACATGGGTAAATGAATAGATAGTACTGGTGTCGGGCATAATAATATAAAGAAACGCCGACATAAGGAAGAGTTAACAAACGAATAACTCCGAATGTATAATACTTTATGAAAAATATTAAAGTAGCCGTCTGTTACAGGAAACTCTCCGGACTTATTGCTTCAATACTCTCGTTCTGTAGAGTGCTTGTCCATCCTCATCCTGTAAGTTGATGAAGTAGATACCGGCAGGATAACCGCTCACTTGCAGTTCGCTGTTTCCACCGGGGATCTGTTTGTGCATTACGGGATGCCCTACGGCATTATACATAGTAACAACAGCATTCCGGGGTGTCTCCACAGATAACGTTTCCGTAAACGGGTTGGGGTATAGTCTGAAAGCCAAATTGCCGGTTGTTTTTACGGAAACAGGTGTGGTGCTATTCCAGATATAGGTGCAGGGTATATTGTGCGGATTGTAGCTCAGCGTGGGCTCCGTGTAGCAATGGAATTCTAATGACAGGTTGTATTGTCCGTAGTTTCCGGAATAATTGTTCATAAGCAGGCCGCGGTCGCTGCCTATACCTTCTACCACTTCAATCGTGTCAGCCGGGTTATACGCGCTCGTAGCTATAAATCGCTTGCGCAGCGTGGCGTGTGTTTCAACCGAGTCAATATGACGTATGATGTAAGTTGAGTTGCCACTTGCTATTGAATAATTGAACACGGTAGGCAGCGTGTCGTTCACTATACGGTTGAAGTCATAAATAAGCGTGTCCTTCGGCGGTGCGCTGGGACTGAAATAAAACCAATACACCTTTTTGTTGTCTTCGCGTATAAATGCAGCCGTCCGGTCGGGGGCATCGGCCACAAAAGACTGTATAGCCACGCCAAAAGGTGTGAACCCCGTTGCGCTGTGCTCGCGCTGTAATATTCTTTTGTAGGTTTTTCCGTTGATGATGGTATCGGCGTTGCTGCCTATCATCAGATAATCCAGCACCACGACGTTCTTCAGGTAGGTGGAGATGGTGCGATAGCGCCATTGTCCTTTCCCGAGCGGCAAGGGCTCATATTTGTATTGGGCTGTTGCCGCGATAGTAAATACAGCTAACAATAGGGTAAAAAGGATGCGGTTCATAAGTCAGGGATTATTTCATAAAGTTACACAATTCTCATACCAAATTGCGTCATGCCTGCGCTGTTTGTCGTCTAATGGGGGCCGGGCGAGACTTTTCATTTTTGCATGTTTGTTATAATTTGTAGTAATGAAATGCACCCTGATCGTGTTCGTTTTACTATGTTCCATGTGCGCGCTTGCACAGGCACCGGCTAAAGACTATACACACTACCATCGCCTGGTAATAGACGCGGAAGAAGCGATCTTCCTGAAGAATAATCCTGCAAGCGGTCTGAAGCTATTCAAACAAGCGTTTGACGAATACCCCTTCTCGTACGTGGACGACTGCATCGAGGCCTTTCAGCTGGCATTGCATTTTAAGCAGGAGGTCTATGCCATGCAGTTCATTAAGAAGGCGCTGGATAATGGGTTTGAATTGCATTTACTTAATGCGCTGGACCTGGGATGTGTCTGTAACCATCTGGAAGATATGAAAAAGCGGGTTTGCGTGCATGAGGAATTTATAGCGAAGAACAAGGCACAGCTGGAAGCCTATGCAGTGGCTCAATATCCTAAGTTTCTGAAACGGATAGATAAGAACCTCTATGAGCGGATATTAAAGCGCCATGTGAAGGAGCAGATGTTTAAGAACTATATCCCCGCGCTTGGTGCAAAAAACATGCGGGAACAGGATAAGGAATATGAAAAGGTCTGCGATGACAACCTGCGGTTCATCGATTCGCTTGCGGCTAATAAGATATATCTGGGTGAACGTAACCTTGGTATCTATACTCACAGGTTAACGCGCAGCTTGAATCTCCCTTTTAACACAATTGACGATTATCTGAAGGCCTTACTCGCGATCTATCACGTTCCCCTTAACACTTATGTACCCATACACATTGAACAGGATTATTTTGACAAGGATATGCTGTATAACATCCTGTTCCATAACCGAAAATCCTATGCGACACTGTCACTGTATAAAGACGAAGCAATAAAGAAAGGATACCTGCACCCGCGCGAATATGCCAGCCTGAGGTACAACTATAACCGTCAGAACATCCCTGACAGTATTAATCTTTTTCTACCGCCTGCGCAAAAGCCAACGATTGATATCAAAACCCTCAATGAAAGAAGAAAGCGGTTGTTATTGCCCAGCTATGAATCCGATTCAGCTAAACACGCGTTTGCGCATTCGCACCAGCTGAAATTTTCCTTTGGGTTTTTCGGGTATAGCAGGTAGGGAATTAGCTGCTTTTTTTCCTTTTCTTTTCCTCGTTATTCGATTTTCTCCGCACCACTATCCACTCCTCCAGGTTTACATTAAACGGCATCTTGCCTATGTTCACGATGCCGCGCTTGTCGCGTACTTCTTTCAATGTGCCTACCTGGTGATTTATTTTGTTACGTACCAGGTCGCCTACCTGCGGTTCGCTGCCCACTACTTCGTAATTCTTGTCGGCTTTTTTGGCCATGGCGGCATTAGCCTGTATCTGCCTCTTTTTGAAGAGTACATTTTCTGCAGCCTGTATCACGTCCTGTTTATTTTCGGCTTTCTTCCAGTCGTGAATGATCTGTTTGAACTTGCGCTCCATATCGCGCAAGTAGTCCAGTTCTTCTTTCTTGATCTGGTTCTGAAGCTTGAGAGTGTTGTAGTGCTGCTTCAGCTTTTCCTTATCGGTCAGCTCTTCGTAGCTTTCTTTTAGCTTTTCATTTTCCTTCAGCAGCCTGTCTACTTCTTTCTCTTTCTCTTTTAGCTTTTGTGCCTGCTGCTCTGTCTGGTGCAGCATCTTGTCCAGCTTGAAGTGTCCGCGGTCAGTTATCTGCCTCGCGCGTTCAATGATCTTCGGCGACAAGCCGCTGCGCTGTGCGATGGCAAAGGTGTAAGAACTACCGGGTTTACCAACTGTAAGCTGGTATAATGGTTCCAGGTGTTCCTCATCAAATGACATGGCGCCGTTCACAATGCCCTGCACTTTACCTGCCATTACTTTCAGGTTCAGGTAGTGGGTAGTGATGATGCCGAGTGCATGCCTGTGTGCCAGTTCTTCTACTATCGCTTCAGCAAAGGCGCCACCAAGGTTGGGATCTGAACCGCTACCCAATTCGTCTATAAAAAACATAGTCTTGCCATTGGCGAAATCCATGAAGTATTTCATGTCGCGCAGGTGTGCACTGTAAGTACTTAGCTCATGTTCTATCGACTGAGTATCGCCGATGTGGATCATCAGCTGTTTGAAGATGCCAATTTCCGATTGGGGGTCTGCAGGAATGAGTAAGCCTGCCTGTGCCATTAGCTGCAACAGTCCCACCGTTTTCATCGATACCGTCTTACCACCCGCGTTGGGGCCGCTGATGATGAGTATGCGCTGGTTACGGTCGAGGGTAATATACAGTGGTATGACCGGTTTACCGGTTTGTTTATTGTGCAGGTACAGCAGCGGGTGACTCGCCTTTACCAGGTGCACACCCGGGTGTGGACTGAGCCTTGGCATCTCGGCGTTCATGTCGATAGCCAGTAAGGCCTTGGCGCGAATAAAATCGTATATACCACATAAGTGGTAGTATCCCTCCAGCTGTGGTGCATATGCAGACAGAGTAGCTGTGGTTTGAGCGAGTATGCGGTGTATCTCCCGGCTTTCGGCACGTTCCAATGAAAATACCTCGTTGTTCAGCTCAATCGTTTCCTCCGGCTCAATGAATACGGTACGTGACGATTCGCTCTCCCCATGCAGTATGCCTTTAACAATACGTTTGTGTTCCGCCGTTACGGCAACCGTACGCCTGCCATTTAAAAAACCTTCAGATATATCAGCCAGGTAGCCCTGCTTGTTTAGCTTGCGGAGAATTGTCTCAAACACCTTTCTTAGTTGCTGGCGCGCATTGGTCAGCTCTGCACGTATCTGCATCAGTTCTTTAGATGCGGTGTCGCGTACTTGTCCATTGTCATCTATTACTGCAGAGATAGTGTCAGCGATCTCTTTTTCGTAGCTGATCTTTTCCGCTATCTCGCGCAGGTGCGGGAACAGCTTGTCATGCCGTTTGAACCACAGCAGTATATCGCGAATATTGAGTGCAAGGTTCCGAAAGGCCAGTAGCTGCTCGCCGGTCAGCACGGCGCCGGGTACCGCCAGGAGACGCAGTTCTTTTTGTACGTTCCTTGTAAAATCGTTGGGAAAGTAATCGCTACTCTTTAACACCCACTTAAACTCATTGGTGTGCTGTAATTCCCTTTCTACATATTCCAGCTTTGTGTGAAAGCGCAGCTCTTCCACACGCTCGCGGGCCGCATCGGTACGGCAGTGTTGCTTTAATAACTGGCAGACTTTGTTAAATTCCAGGGCTTCTGCGGCATGGGCCGGGTACAATTGCATCATATAGCTAACCTCATCTGAAATGCAAATGTACGTATAGGAAAATTTAAGGATTCTATAGCATTCTTTATGGTAAATTTGGTAGACTACTATGAATAATTACGATTGGCTTATATCCCGGCTGGATGCGTTTATACGAAAATATTATGCAAACCAGGTAATAAGAGGTGCGTTGGTGCTGCTTATATGTTTGCTGTTTTACATACTTGCCGTTAGTATCGGTGAGTATTTCCTGTATATGTCCGTATGGCTGAAGGTGACCATCCTGTCGGCTTTCGTGGTGCTGGGTACAGCTGCACTGGTGGCCTGGATCATCATACCGATCTCGAAAATGAACCGCCTGGGGCATACGATCAGCCATGAGCAAGCAGCGGTTATTGTAGGTAAGCACTTTCCCGAAATAAGCGATAAGTTACTGAACATACTGCAGCTGAAAAAGCAGCACGAATCGCATACCAGTCGTGAACTGATAGAAGCCAGTATCAACCAAAAGGCTGGCCAGCTTTCTGTAATACCTATTACTACTGCCGTCGATCTTTCTCGTAACAAGCGTTTCCTGCCTTACCTGTTGCCATTGGTACTGGTGATGGTATTGCTGATGGTCGTAGCCCCTAATATATTCAGCGAAGCGTCTTCGCGCCTCTTGCAGCCTACAAAAGAATTTGAAAAACCCGCTCCATTCCAGTTCGTTGTGGTCAACGATCCTTTGCGGGCGGTGCGCAACAGCGATTATACCTTGTTCGTAAAAGTAAAGGGCAATACGTTGCCTGCAGAAATGTCGGTAGATGTAAACGGCGACAAGCTGACCATGCAGCAAGTTGATAAAGAAACCTTCAAATATACTTTCAGGAATATAACTGAGGCTCTTGATTTCAGGTTGTTCGCTGCGGGTTTTTACTCAAAACCGCATACGCTGAAGGTTGTTCAGAAGCCGGTGCTTAAGGCATTCAAGGTAGAAATAGATTATCCGGGCTATACAGGCCGGAAAGACGAAACCCGCACCAGCCTGGGTGATATGACCCTGCCTGCAGGCACGCTGGTAAGTATCGCATTTATCGCCGAGCACACTGACGAAGCAACAATAAAGCTGGGCGACGGCGAGCCGGTAGCGCTGCCAAAACGATCGAGCATGTTCGCCTCGAATTATCGTTTTATGGGCGATACCACCTACACGCTTATACTGCGTAACAAACAAACGGCGGTTGCCGACAGCTACCAGTACAATGTGAAGGTGATACCTGATGAATATCCGCTGATACAGCTGCAGGAATTCCGTGATACGGTATCCGGCAAGCAGATATTAATGAATGGCACAGCAGGCGATGACTATGCCATCACCAAAGTATTGTTCCATTACCAGGTAGTAGGCACCGATAATAAGACTATTGCCCGGAAAAGCATACCATTGAATAATACGGGTGGTGCACTCACTACATTTCAACACTATTTCGATGTCGGTGTGCTGAACCTGCAACCGGGGCAAAAGATCACTTATTTCGTTGAGGCATGGGATAATGACGGCGTGCATGGTAGCAAAGCTTCGCGCAGCGAAGTGATGGCTTATCATATGTATAACCCTCAGCAGCTCGATTCTGCCATCAATGCCAACGCGGAACAGATCAACTCCGGCATGAGCAAGAGCGCTGAACAGATGAAGGAGCTGCAGAACGAGTATAAAGACCTGCAAAGTAAAATGCTTCAGACCAGTGAAATGGACTGGGAGCAGCAAAACTCGCTGCAAGAACTTGCCAAATCGCAGGAGCAACTGAAGAACAAGCTTGAGGCTGTGAAGAAGCGTATGGAAGAGCGACGCCAGCAAAGCGCGCAAAAGAAATACAGTGAAGACGTAAAAGAAAAACAGGCTGCGCTTGAGAAACAGATGGATAACCTGTTGAACAAGGAGCTGACCGAACAAATGAAGCGCCTGCAGGAACTGATGCAGAAAATGAATAAGGACCAGGCCTTCAAAGCTATGAAGCAGCTGGAGCAGGACAATAAGCTATTTAATATGGATATGTCCCGTCTTGCAGCGTTAATAAAGACACTGGAGATGCAGATGAAACTGGAAGACATGGCCAATAAGATGAGCGAGATGGCCCAGAAGCAGGATGATATTCAGAAGGATACAGAGAAGGGACAGAAAGATAATGATGCCTTGAAAAAAGAGCAGGATGATCTGAAAAAGCAACTGGACGAAGCCCTTACCAAAGACCTGAAAGAGATGCAGGAAGAAGGTAAAGAAACGCAGCAGAAACCGGATTTTAGCGAGATGCAGAAAGATGGTAAGAAAGCCTCTGACCAAATGGAGGACAGCAAGCAGGAGCTGAGCAAAGGGCAGAAGGGCAAAGCCGGGCAATCTCAAAACCAGGCCAAGCAAAACCTGCAGAAAATGGCTACAAGCATGCAAAAAATGGCCGGCGGCATCAGTGCGCAGCAATTGCAGATAGATATACGTGCTACAAGGCAGCTGCTGACCAATCTTATGCGTCTTTCGTTCGACCAGGAGAAGCTGATGAAGAATGTGCAAAGCACTTCTGCTGCCAGCGCGACCTACCTGGCCAACGAGAAAGAGCAAACCAGGTTGCACAACAACTCGCGCATGATACGCGATAGTTTATTTATGTTGAGCAAGCGCCTGTTCCAGTTAGCGCCTACAGTAAATAAGGAAACAACCGAGCTGGAGAAAAATATGGCAGCGGCGGCGGAAGGTTTGGAGAACCGTCGTATACCCGAGGCTTCCACCCGGCAGCAGTATGTAATGACGCATACAAACAACCTGGCCCTGATGCTGAACGAACTGCTCTCTAACCTGCTGGCGCAACAAAGTCAGCAACAAGGAGGACAGGCAGGCAGTTGCTCTATGCCGGGCGGTAAAAATCCATCGCAGGGTGCAGGCGACCAGTTGAGTGACGTCATCACGAAGCAAAAACAACTGGGTGATGCCATGCAGCAAATGAAAGGTGCACAACAGGGCAAACAGCAAGGAGAGCAAGGAGAACAAGGTCAGGATGGACAAGGCGGCAAAGAAGACAAACAGCGCGGTGGCGCCGGCGACAACGGTGAATACGGCGATGCAGAACAACTGGCTAAGATGGCAGAACAACAAGCTGCCGTTCGCAGGCAATTGCAAGAAGTAAACCGCTTACTGAATAGCCAGGGCCTGGGCAATGCTAAAGAATTGCAGGAGCTGCAACAACAGATGGACCGCAACGAAACCGACCTTGTGAATAAGCGCATGAGTGCGGAATTGCTGGCCAGGCAGAAAGAAATACTTACCCGTTTGCTTCAGGCTGAAAAGTCGCTGAGGGAACAGGAGCAGGATGACAAACGTTCATCAAAATCGGCGGAAGATGTTGCGCGCACCATGCCTGCGGAATTGCAGAAATATGTCAAAGACAGGCAGCAACTTTTAGAGTTATACAAAACAGTCCCTCCGCAGCTCAAACCATACTACCGCGACATGGTGGAGCAATACTACCAGCTCATTGGGACAAAATAATATATGGAATTATTTTTTGAATTACAAAAATAATTTTCAACAATTTGAATTAAAATAACATTAAAGTTGGTGGCATAGATTTTATATAAGTTATTGACAATCAGTGTGTTTTCCACACTGGCATACATATTGCGTTACTATTTATAAACGTTAGGGCAAATATTGATTTTGGCTGTTGTATAAGGGAAAATTTGTACTTAACTTTCATAAAATTCAGTTCTTAACTATATAAAAAAGTGCCTATGATCTTCTCAAGAACTTATCGGTACAATTCGTCGATGCCAGCGGAGGCCATTAAGGGTCGCCTGATCGGCAAACATGTAAAAGTACATAACATGGACTTCGAGGTCTCAGAAAAAGACCGCATGCTTCGCATCATTCCGCATGCAGAGCAGGAGACGAACATCAAAACGCTGCCTATTACTCATGTTGAGTTAAAGGGCAAGGGGGACAAGACGCAAGTCGTTATCAACTCTAAAATGCGCAAGATCGATTCGGGTGGCCCGATGCTTATCGTTATCTTCTGCACCTTCATGCTGATTGCAGCTATAGGTTTCTACATCTTTGGCCAGCAGGAGTACCTGAACTTCACTTATACACTGGCAGGCATCAGTCTGGCTATATTCGTGATATTCTGGATGCGAATGGAGGCAGGTTATTTTGATTATGTACGCAAGTTGCGTGACTATATTAAAAAAGAGAGCGTAGTTAACTAAGAAGTAAGCTACGCTCTCTTTTTTACCCTATCAAGGTCGGCATCTGTGAAAGGAGCCGTGCCTGGTTCTTTTACTCTATATAAGGTGTGAGATCTTTCATCGGCACGTCGCCGTTAAAGACCTTGACCAGCTTCCTGTCCTTATCATAAATGTTTATCTGGGGGAGTGCTTCGTAGCCAAAGGTTTTAATAATAAAATCTGCGCTATCCAACCCTACCTGCATGGTGGGGTAGTACTTAGATACATTTGTCGTGGCCTCAAAAAAGCTCAGCATGGTTTCCATATTCGGGGAAGCCAGCAGTATAACTTTCGTCTTCTTGAACTGGCTGATGTGTTCACCTATCAGGCGCGTTTCGTCCTGGCAGTGACCGCAGGTAGGATTGAACATAATGACAAAGAGGCTGGCGTCGTTGGCCAAGTCTTTGTCCGTAAGCACTTTTTTGTCTGCCGTTATCATCCTGATAGCAGGCATAGGGGCCCCCAGTTTCTTATAATTGATCGAGCTGTCGACAACTGCAGCCGCAGCTTCCTTTTCCTTCCTGTTTTTCTTCTTCTTTTGCCCGAATGCGATAAACACGGTGCCCAACAGGCAGGTAATGATTAGTAACTTGCGCATGGAGCGAATTTAGGCATTTACTTTAAAATGATTTGCTAATTGTATGGCACTAAAGCAAATACCATTGGCCGAACGCATGCGGCCAAAAAACCTGGAGGAATTTATCGGACAGGAACATTTAGTAGGACCGGGCAAGGTACTGGAGCAAATGATCCAGAGCCGCAAGGCACATTCCATCATTTTCTGGGGGCCTCCCGGGGTGGGGAAAACCACGCTTGCGCAGATCATTGCGCGTTCGTTGAATATTCCGTTCTTCACCCTCAGCGCCATAGACAGCGGTGTGAAGGACGTGCGGGCGGTGATAGAACAGGCAAGAAAGGCCGGGCACGCCTTATTATTTATAGACGAAATTCACCGGTTCAACAAGGCGCAACAAGACAGCCTGCTGGGCGCCGTGGAAAAGGGTATCATTACCCTGATAGGCGCTACCACCGAAAATCCGTCTTTCGAGGTGATCAGCGCCTTGCTGAGCAGGAGCCAGGTATACGTGCTGAAACCCCTTACTGAAGAACACCTGATGGAACTGGTGAACCAGGCACTGGAAAAAGACGAATGGTTGAAAGGGCAGGGTGTTACCATCGGCGAGTGGGAAGCGTTGATACAATTAAGCGGCGGTGATGCACGCAGACTGCTGAACCTGGTGGAACTTATTGCCTCGTCTATGCCTGATGGGGTGACAGTGGTGACCAATGATATTGTGCAGGACGTTGTACAGAACAAAATGGCCCTGTACGATAAGACCGGCGAGCAACACTACGATATTATTTCTGCCTTTATTAAATCCATTCGCGGCAGCGATCCCAATGCCGCAGTTTATTGGCTGGCCCGGATGATAGAAGGTGGCGAAGACGCTAAGTTCATTGCCCGACGTTTGGTGATACTGGCGAGCGAAGATATAGGCAATGCCAATCCCAATGCATTGCTGCTGGCCACTACGGCCTTCCAGGCGGTAGAATTGATAGGCTGGCCGGAATCACGTATTATTCTTTCGCAGTGCGCTACGTATCTCGCATCATCAGCCAAGAGCAACGCCTCGTACATGGCCATCAACCACGCCCAATCGCTGGTGAACAAAACGGGAGATCTGCCCGTGCCGCTGCCAATTCGAAATGCACCTACGGGGCTGATGAAAAAAATGGATTACGGTAAAGGCTATAAGTATGCGCACGATTACCCCGGTAATTTTGTTGACCAGGAATTTTTGCCGGAAAAGATAGCGGGGACCAAGTTGTATGACCCCGGCAACAACGCAACGGAAGCACGGCTGCGCGATTATTTAAAACACTGTTGGAAAGATAAGTATGGCTATTAATAACAAGAGGCGCTAAAAGCGCCTCTTGCTTTTTA
>JAJNBR010000049.1 GCA_021156265.1 Flavipsychrobacter sp. | reverse complement strand
CGAAAGTGCAAAGAACCTGTTCTTCAACAACGGGATCTTCAGCAAGCGCGAACTGGAAGCACGCCACGAGATCATGCTGGAAGAATACGTGAAGAAAGTACAGATCGAAGCACGTATACTGGGTTACATCGCTACCAATCACATACTTCCTGCAGCTATCAACTACCAGAACGTTCTCATCAACAACGTGAAAGGACTGAAGGAGATCGGCTTGCCGGAGACCAGCTTCAAGGCACAACTGAACCTGGTGAATGTGGTAAGCAACCATATCCAAAAGATAAATGATGCAGTAGAAAAGATGATCGAGGATAGGAAGAAAGCCAACAACGAAGCGGACATGCACCACCGTGCTAAAATGTACTGCGACAATGTGAAGCCGAACTTTGATGCCATACGCTACCATGTAGATAAACTGGAACTAATAGTGGACGATAAACTTTGGCCGCTGCCAAAATATCGCGAGCTGCTGTACCTGCGCTAACAATAACATTGAGCCCCGCCCCTGTGCGGGGCTTTTTATTTCAACCTCATGTTATGAACAGTAAATACACCATACGCTTAGCTACGCCCGCTGATGCTGCGGGTATGCTCGATATTTACAAGTACTATGTAGAGAACACAGCCTACACTTTCGAGTACGACGTGCCTTCAGTAGAGGAAATTAAAAGCAGGATACAGGCAGTGATCCCTCACTTCCCCTGGCTGGTTTGTGAACTTGATGGACAAATAGCTGGCTATGCCTATGCGCACAAACACCGCGATCGGAGTGCTTACCAATGGTCGCCGGAGTCTACCATTTATTTAGACCACAACTATCACGGTAAAGGTCTTGCACGTGTTCTTTATGAAACGCTGTTCGCTATACTCAAACTGCAGGGATTCTTTAATGTCTATGCCGGCGTATCGTCTACCAACGAGAACAGCACGGCATTTCACAAAGCACTGGGCTTTGAAGAGATCGGCCTGTTTAGGAATATTGGTTACAAACTTGGTGAGTGGCATAGCAATATGTGGTACCAGCTGCATTTAGCGAAGCACGTATCTGAGCCGGCTACGCCTGAATTATTTGGCACTATGAAGCGGTCACCTGAAATTGCTGCAATTTTGCGAGAAGCTAATGTGCAACTGCAACTGCTTGGTCAACCATCTGAAACAAACTAACTATGGAAAAACAACACCAATACACCACCACTGTAACCTGGACAGGTAATAAAGGAACCGGCACCAGCCGTTACGATGAATATGAGCGCCATCATACTTTCTCGGTAGCAGGTAAGGCGGATATCGCCTGTTCTTCAGATACACCCTTTCGCGGCGATGGGAGCCTGCACAACCCGGAGGACATGTTGGTCTACTCACTTTCCTCTTGCCATATGCTCTGGTACCTGCACCTGTGTGCTGATGCCGGTGTGATCGTGACTGATTACGTCGACAATGCAAGGGGTACCTTGGTGGAAGTGCCGGGAGGAGGCGGGCATTTCGCGGAAGTGGTATTGCAACCTGTAGTTACAGTAAAAGATGCCTCGATGATCGACAAAGCCAACCAGCTGCACCAGGTGGCACATCAGAAATGCTTCATAGCCAATTCAGTCAACTTCCCGGTTAGGCACCGGCCGCAGGCAAAGGTTAGTTGATCTTTATCTTCGATTTGGGAATCCGGCCTTGTATCCATTCCTTAACCTGCTCGGCTGAGCCCTCATGTGCAGTAAGTCTGTTGGTTTTTGTATTTAGCAAAGCAAATACCAGCAGATGAGCGCCTGTTTTGTTTACGCTGCGGGCCGTATAATCGTCTGGTTCAATCGCGCTGAAATACCCCATTAGTTTTACACGGTCGCCCAATTGGAGGTCAATTTTCTTGTTCCATAATACTCCCGCCCAGATAGTACGGCCTTTCGAAAGCTCAACCAGCATATAAGGTTTGCCCAGGTGGCTAAACTTTATGTCCATAACACGACCTTCCAGGCCGATGATCTTTCCGTTCCATTTAGGTATGTTGTTATATGCTGCTGAAAGGCTGTCTGCATTGAAGTTGACAGGGCATTTTTCTTGCGCAGAAACAGCGAATTGAGTTAATGCCAAGACAATAACAAATGCAAAGCGACGCATAGATAAATTTTAAATAATGTATTAATATAGTATATTTGCTATAGTAAAGAAGACTTATGTTTGAAAATACAGACGTTTTAAGGAGCAACTCACTTCCGAGAAGCACTACTCTTAATACCAGATAGCAAGATAAAAATAAGCTTGAATTCTGGCATCAAAAGCTAACAAATTGAACCGGAGAAGCAGGCTGGGCAATACATACAGTCAGGTAACATTATATGAGGGCCGTAACAACTCCCGTAAAACGACACATCTGCCAATTAGTAGTAAATTAGCGCAAATTTTACCGACCGATGAACAAAGTAGTGGCGAATGCTGAGGAAGCTATAAAAGACATACAATCAGGGGCGACCCTGATGCTGGGCGGTTTCGGCCTCTGCGGCATCCCGGAGAATTGCATTAACGCCCTGGTTAAGAAAGGTGTCGATAGCCTGACCTGCATTTCCAACAATGCCGGTGTAGACGATTTTGGTATCGGTCTGCTGCTGCAGCAAAAACAGGTGAAGAAGATGGTGGCATCTTATGTAGGCGAGAACGCAGAGTTTGAACGCCAGTTGCTAAGTGGTGAACTGGAAGTAGAGTTGATACCACAGGGCACCTTGGCAACCCGTTGCATGGCAGCAGGTTACGGTATGCCTGCAGTGTACCTGCTGGCAGGCGTAGGCACTGAAGTGGCCGAGGGAAAAGAAACCCGCAACTTTAACGGTAAGGACTACCTGCTGGAATATGCATTTGACTCCGACTTCGCAATAGTAAAGGCCTGGAAAGGAGACACGCAGGGTAACCTGGTGTTTAAGGAAACGGCCCGCAACTTCAACCCCATGATGGCCATGGCGGGTAAGATCACTATTGCGGAAGTGGAGGAGCTGGTACCCGCGGGCGAACTGGATCCTAACCAGGTGCACACACCGGGCATCTATGTACACCGCATCTTCCAGGGCACCAACTACGAAAAACGTATTGAACAACGCACTACAAGAAAACGTTCATAGTAAAAGACGAACACAATGGCTTTAAATAAAGAGCAAATTGCTCATAGGATCGCGAGAGAATTACAAGATGGCTTCTATGTTAACTTAGGCATAGGTATCCCTACCCTGGTAGCTAACTATATACCACAGGGTGTCAAAGTGGTTTTGCAATCGGAAAATGGCCTGTTAGGTATGGGACCTTTCCCTTTCGAAGGAGAGGAAAATCCTGACCTGATCAACGCCGGCAAACAAACCATCACTACCGTTCCCGGTTCTGTATTCTTCGACAGCGCGATGAGCTTTGGAATGATACGCGCCGGTAAAGTAGACCTGACCGTACTGGGTGCTATGGAAGTTGCAGATAACGGTGACATCGCCAACTGGAAAATACCCGGTAAAATGGTAAAGGGCATGGGTGGCGCTATGGACCTGGTAGCGGCTGCCAAGAACATTATTGTGGCTATGCAGCACACCAATCCCAAAGGCGAAAGCAAGCTCCTGCCGAAATGCAGCCTGCCGCTGACGGGTGTTAAATGCGTGAGGAAGATCGTTTCTGATTTGGGTGTGTTTGATATTACTCCGGATGGCTTCCGATGCATAGAATATGCGCCGGGTGTGACTATAGACGAGATCAAAGCCAAAACAGCAGGCAGATTGACGATTGCTGATGACGTAAAAGAAATGGTATTCAATGCCTAAAGTGACGATATACCACAACGGGGAGTGCAGTAAATGTAAGGAAACTAACGAGCTGCTGAAGAGTAAAGGCTATGATATCGAATACAGGTTTTACCTATTAGATCGGCCTACCGAGACCGAACTGCGGGAGGTTTTGAGCAAGCTCCATATGGAGCCTTCTCAGATATTACGCCGTGGAGAACCGTTGTTCGCAGAAAAGTATGAGGGCAAAGAACTTACCGAGGACCAATGGCTGCAGGTAATATTGGACAATCCTGTCCTGATGCAGCGGCCCATTGTAGTCAACGGCGACACGGCCGTTATCGCCCGTCCGCCCGAAAAAGTACTGGACATTTTATGACCGGAACCTGCAACCATCGCAGGTTTTTTCTATTTTTAAGATATGAGGTGGATATACCTGGTTTTGCTGCTAATCATCTTCCTGCTGCAGCAATGTTATGGACAGGCAAATAGCGAAGAACTACAAGTGGGCAGGATCCTGCTGTGCCTGCAGGGCAACACGCCCTCTAACTATCTTGGTATGTTCCCTACCTACGACACGCTGTGCACGACGCTAAGAGAGTACAAAGACGAGAATGAGAACGAGATGAGGAAAGTCGCAATGCTTCAACGCGACTCGCAGCGCCTGCAGCAGTTTGATCCTGTTTACAATCCACAACTCGCCGACGACTTTGAACGCGTATACAAGAAAGGGCGTGATTCGGGTCTGCACTGGAGCGATATGGTGATGGCGCGCTATGAGTTGGAAAAGATGATGTTACCGCGCGAGCTGATAGGGCTGCCCAAGATCATGCCGCTGCGTTTGCAGGGATACATATTTGTTGAGGATAAACTCACGCGTCGCAGGTACGTAATTGGTGTGCGTGATATTTTCACTTTTAAGAACAAATGGTATGGTGGCAGGCTGGTGAATGTATTGGAAGCGGAAACAATAGATGAATACCTGGATAAGTATGCGGCCGAACGAAAGTTGGAAAAAGACAAATTGCTGAACGAGATGTACGGTATAGCAGAACCGGAAGTGCTGGTTGCTGCAAAGCCGGCAGCGCCTAAAGTGACAGAAGAGGAAGAGGATGAAGAAGAGGAAGACAAGACGACAAAGGAAATAATGGAACGTAAGTACTACAAAGGCACTTTTGATGAAACTGCCGTCGAATTGTACATCCGCGGGATGAAAGGGCCTTGTCCCGAGACCATTTGCAGCTGGGAAGCCATGTACCGTTTCCAGGATATGGACGAATTTATCAAGCTGGAAGTACGCAAAACTCCTGATGGTGTGTGGCATTTCGACGAAGAGCCCGAGGTGGGTTCGATGGAGCTGAAGTTGCAGGGAGATAAGTTTACAGGAGGCTGGATGTCATTAAAAGATAAAACAGAATACGAAGTAAACCTGACCGAGCAAAAAGAGATACGCGGCAGGAAACTGATGCAAATGGATACCATTATTGAGAACAATTTGTTTTCCAACTAGGGGTTTATATTGCCATAACGAATACTGAATGATTCACGTCACAGCAGCACGTATCTTTATCCAAAACTGATAAGAAGAGCATATATGCAGCAACCGGCCATCAACACTTTAGGCGAGCTTAGAAAGTCAGGATATACGGCCAAAACCGTTAAAGAAGAAGTTAGATTAAATCTCATTCGCTCGATACAGGAGAAGCAGTCGCCGTTCAAAGGCATACTGGGTTATGAGGACTCGGTAATACCTGATGTAGAAAGAGCGATTCTATCCAGACACAACATCCTGTTTCTCGGTTTGCGTGGACAGGCGAAGACCCGCATGGCTCGCGAAATGGTAAGCCTGCTGGATGAATGGATTCCCGTGGTTGCCGGCAGCGAGATCAATGACAGTCCGTTTGCGCCTATATCGCTATATGCACGCAATCTCATAGATGAAAAAGGCGATAATACACCAATAGCCTGGTTGCACCGCAGCGAACGCTACGGCGAAAAACTGGCGACGCCCGACGTGTCAGTGGCGGATCTTATAGGTGACGTAGACCCTATAAAAGCAGCCAACCTGCGGTTAAGTTTTGCTGACGAGCGGGTGATACACTATGGCATTATTCCACGTTCGCACAGGGGTATTTTCGTTATTAATGAGCTGCCAGACCTGCAGGCCAGGATACAGGTGTCGCTGTTCAACATTTTGCAGGAGGGCGATATCCAGATACGCGGGTTTAAACTGAGGCTTCCGCTCGACATTTTATTTGTATTCACTGCTAACCCTGAAGATTACACCAACCGCGGCAGCATCGTTACGCCGCTTAAGGACAGGATTGAAAGCCAGATCATTACACACTATCCGCGAACCGTGGAAGTATCGAAAGCCATTACTGAACAGGAAGCAGACGTATTAGAAGAGCAGCTCCAAAAAGTAGAAGTGCCTGAGCTTGGCAAAATGCTGATAGAGCAAATAGCTATGGAAGCGCGCAAGAGTGAGTATGTAGATCAAAAGAGCGGGGTATCTGCACGTCTGACTATATCGGCGTATGAAAATCTTGTGAGCACTGCCGAGCGTCGTGCGCTGAAATACGGTAACACAAGGACCATGATGCGCATTGCTGATTTCGTCGGCGTGATTCCTTCTATTACCGGTAAGATAGAGCTGGTGTATGAAGGAGAACAGGAAGGTGCGTTGAATGTAGCTTATCGCTTGCTGGGGCTTGCCATCCGATCTGTGTTTACTCAATACTTTCCCGACCCGCAGACCTTTAAGAAAGCTACCGGTCAAAAGGCAAAACCAGTTGCTAACCCTTATCAACCGGTAATCGAGTGGTTTGGTAAAGGGCATGAGCTGATGCTGCTGCAAGATTCAAACGATGAATCATACCGTCAGAGGCTGTATGAAGTGGACGGCTTATATGCCGCGGTGAAGCAGTATTATCCGAAAGCCGATGAAGTGCAGGCAGCCTTGCTGATGGAGTTCCTGCTGCATGGTTTATCTGAGTTCTCACTTATTAGCAAGAAAGGTGTAGTAGCCGGCGGTTATTCCTTTGCAGATATGCTGGGCAGCATGCTCAACATCCGTCTCAGCGATGAAGAGGATGAAGACGAGGAGGATTTTTAACCATGCGCGATCTTTCGACAGAGGTATTTTTTCGAACTGCACGTAGCGGTGGCAAGGGTGGCCAGAATGTGAACAAAGTAGAGACTATGGCAGAGGCCTGGTGGCATATAGACTCTTCGCATGCCGTGACCCAGGAAGAAAAGGAATGGATAAAAGATAAACTGAAGAATCGCGTCAATAAAGAGGGTTACCTGATCGTAAAAAGCAGCGAGACACGTTCGCAGCTGGAGAATAAGCAGATAGCATTGAATAAACTGCAAGAGCTCGTTACGCAAGCTACCATAAAGCCCAAAAAACGCAAGCCCACCAAACCGTCAAAGGCGGCAAAAGAAAGACGCCTGGATTCCAAGCGTCGTGATTCTGAAAAAAAGCAAATGAGGCGAAGAAACTGGTAATTAGTCTATGCGTTTTATGTCAGCACCAAGCGCTCTTAGACGCTCATCTATTCGTTCGTATCCACGGTCTATCTGGTCGTTGTTGTGTATGACACTCTTGCCATCTGCAGATAAAGCAGCGATCAGCAAAGCCACACCTGCACGAATATCAGGAGACACCATAGGTATGCCACGCAGAGGTACCTGCCTGTTGAGACCGATAACTACAGCGCGGTGCGGATCGCAAAGCACGATCTGCGCGCCCATTTCTATCAACTTATCGACGAAGAACAGGCGGCTTTCGAACATTTTCTGGTGTATCAGCACTGTGCCTTTGGCTTGTGTTGCGACTACCAGTACGATACTCAGGAGGTCGGGAGTAAACCCAGGCCAGGGATGATCGTAAACAGTAAGTATAGAGCCGTCAATAAACGTATGTATCTTATAGCTGTCTTGCGCAGGTATATGGATATCGTCACCTTTTATTTCCATCTGGATACCCAATCGCTGGAAGGTTTCAGGAATGATGCCCAGGTGTTGTACGCCTGCATTTTTGATTGTGATCTCGCTTTGGGTCATAGCTGCAAGACCGATAAAGGATCCAACCTCGATCATATCGGCCAGCATAGTGTGCGTACAGCCCTTCAGCTTGTCAACGCCTTCTATGGTGATCATGTTCGAGCCGATTCCACTGATCCGTGCGCCCATGTTATTGAGCATACGTGCTAGTTGCTGTACATAGGGTTCGCAGGCAGCGTTATATATAGTAGTGATGCCCTCGGCCATTACTGCTGCCATAATAATATTGGCGGTACCAGTAACAGAAGGTTCTTCGAGCATGATGTGCGCTCCTGCCAGGTTTTTGCCATCGAGCGAGAACATGTGCTCTTCTGAATCGAAGTGAAATTCTACCCCGAGCTTTTCAAAACCGCGGATGTGAGTATCCAGCCTTCTGCGGCCTATCTTATCGCCTCCGGGCTGAGGTATATGTGCTTTACGAAAACGGGCCAGCATAGGACCTGCCAACATTACCGCACCACGTAGTTTGCCTGATTTCTTCTTAAATGACTTATCTGTGAAGTATTCAGTGTTGATATCAGTGGCTTGCAACTTTACTGTGTTAGGTGACAGGCGGTCGACCTTGACTCCCATATCGCCTAACAATTCAATAAGCGTATTGACGTCCAGGATGTCTGGGACGTTCTTGAACGTCACAGGTTCATCGGTAAGCAGTGCCGCACACAATACCTGCAGGGCTTCGTTTTTAGCACCTTGAGGCGTAATAGTGCCTTTAAGCGGATTGCCGCCCCTGATCTCGAAAGCGCCCATGTAAGCTTATTTGTTCTTGTTTTTGAATTTACGGTTTTTGTTGTAGTTGCCACTACCGCCGCCGCTGTAATTGCCGCCACCACCACCACTACGCTGACCACCCTGTCCGCCGCCGCCTTTGAAATTACGGTTGCGGTTATTGTTGTTGTTATTGTTTTGCTTGAAGTTGGTACGTGGGTCGAAATAGACTTTATATCCTCCGGGTTCGTAATGTAATTCGCCGTTGGTTAACTCAGCCAGTTCGTTCTTGATCATATCGTCGTGAACAGGCTCTTTATGCCAGTTGGTATAGGCGAGCTTCATATAATAACCGATGGCCTGGGTAAAGCCCTGCTTTTTTTCAGGATCTGTCTCTGCCAGTGCTTTTTGTATCAATGATTCCAGGTTCTTACCCATGTGTCGATGCTTGATGATCGACTTCGGATAAGGCAGAACCTCCGGTTTTTTGTATAGTTCTTCGGGTGTTGGGGCTGGATAAGGTGCGTCTACGTCCAACTTAAAATCGGTCATCTGCACCAGGTGATCCCACAATTTGTGTTTGTAGTCTTCTATTGTTTTGAGGTGCGGATTCAGAGTGCCCATCAGTTCTATGATAGCCTCAGCATTTTTGCGACGCCTGTCGCGATCTTCGATCGTCATCAGGTACTCTACCATCCTCTGCACATTTCTGCCGTATTCGGGCATCAGCATCTTGCTGCGCGTAGTATTATATTCCATTACAGGATAAAAAGTTTTAAACGATGTAAAAAAATCATTCCCCTTCAATGAGGGTGTAAAGGCGTATTGTTGATTTGAAAAACAAGTGGCAAGTTTTATCCGGGGGAAAGGAGAGGTGGATAATATTGCCGGGGTACGCTTAAGCAAATATAGCGATTTATATTTCAAAGGCAATTATTGAATCTGACAATCATTCCCGGTCCTATTGCCGGATTATTTGCATTTTTACACAATGAACTGGGCTAGCCTGTACAGCGCCAAACGAACCGGGGATAAGCAAGGGAAAACCCTCAATCCTGACCAGGTGCGCAACTCATTTTTAAGGGATTATGACCGTATTATATTCTCGTCTGCTTTCCGCCGGTTGCAGAATAAGACGCAGGTCTTCCCTTTGCCACGAGCTGTATTCGTGCACAACAGGTTGACGCATAGCCTGGAAGTGGCCTCTGTCGGGCGCTCTTTAGGCAAATCGGCCGGGGATGCTATAGCTGAGAAATACGGAGCTGTCGATGATACATTCATTGAGTTTTATAAATATGAATTGCCATCAGTAATAGCCGCTGCCTGCCTGGCCCACGACATTGGCAATCCGCCGTTTGGACATTCGGGCGAGGACGCCATACGGACCTACTTTGCAACCATGGAAGGCGAAAGCCGGAGATTGGTGCATAATGCGCTAAGTGAAAACCAGCTCAAAGACCTCGAAAGGTTTGAGGGCAACTCTAATGCCTTTCGCATACTCACCAACAACTTCAACGAAATAGACCCGGGAGGATACCGGCTCACCTATGCCACGCTTGCCTCGATCGTTAAATATCCCTGTGCATCTGTTGAGGGGTTCAATAAAGCAACAGGATTGATCGCTACCAAGAAATCGGGTTTCTTTGATAGTGAGGTGGAGATCTACAAGCAGATAGCAACTGAATTAGAGATACCAAAAACAGAAGGTTTTGAGCATGTATATGCGCGGCATCCGTTTGTCTTCCTTACAGAAGCGGCTGATGATATTTGTTATCGTATCATTGATATGGAGGATGCGCACCGCCTGCACATTCTGACGCTGCAAACCATCAAGGAACTCTTCTACCCGTTTTTTGAAAAGGAAGAAGGATACAATAGCCTGGAATATTTGGAGAGAAAGGTGAACAGTCTGATCGATGATAATCAGAAAGTACAGTTTATTAGGGCTAAGTGGATTGGTCTTATGACCGACAAGTTATCGAGGGCTTTTATGCAAAATGAAGAAGCTGTTCTTTCAGGAACATTGCAGAAAGATTTGCTGAAGTGCCTTTCCAGCCATGAGCAGGAACTGATAGACCGTATTAACGAGTTTTCCTACAAGTATATCTATAACTATAAGTTGGTAGTGGAGGTGGAGATCGCCGGTTACAATGTAATAGGTGGTTTGTTGAAGGAATTCGTGCATGCTGTATTATATCATCAGCAAACCAAGTCAGGAAAGTTGTTGCAGCTGGTCTCCAAGCAGTTCCCGTTAAAGCTTACAGCTGAAAGCCTGTATAGCGATATCCAGTCAATAGTCGACTTTATATCCGGAATGACAGACCTCTATGCAATTGATATGTATCGAAAGATCACTGGTATTAATGTGCCTGAAATCAGATAGTATGCACCCCTCGGAATTAAGAATCGAGAATTTTACTTACGATCTTCCGGACGAGAAGATAGCCCGGTATCCATTGTCTGAACGCGATAGCTCAAAACTGCTTGTATACAAGGCTGGCAAGATATCAGATTCAACGTACAGAAATCTGGCCGATCATTTGCCGCCGGAGACACTGCTGGTTTTCAATCAGACCAAAGTGCTACATGCGCGCCTGCTGTTTAAAAAGGAAACCGGAGGTGTTATCGAAGTGTTCTGTCTGGAACCACACAGGCAATACGCCGACGTTCAAACTGCCATGAATCAACGTGGGAAGGTGTTGTGGAAGTGTATGATAGGCGGCGCCGGCAAATGGAAACATGGGATGGTGTTGAGCATTCATCATAGCGATCCTGACTTCATGCTGTCAGCAGCTATTATGGAACGGGAGCAAAGCGCATTTACACTAGAACTTGCGTGGGATGCTGACCTTACGTTTGCTGAGTTGCTGCATTATGTAGGCAAAGTTCCTTTGCCTCCATACCTGCACCGTGAGGCAGACGAGGGCGATGAGTCTACCTACCAGACGGTATATGCAAAAATAGAAGGCAGCGTAGCGGCGCCTACTGCCGGCCTTCACTTTACGGAAGAGTTACTCAACACGTTAAGTGAACGAGGCATTAAGAAAGAGTACGTTACACTGCATGTTGGTGCTGGTACGTTCAAACCGGTCAAGTCTGAAACCATGCAAGACCATGATATGCATGCCGAATGGATAGATGTTTCAGTAGAAACCTTGCAGCGTTTGCGGTTAAATATTGGCAAGCCTATTATCGCCGTGGGTACCACATCAATGCGGACGCTGGAAAGCCTGTATTGGATAGGTGTCAAGCTGCTGCAAGGGTTAACGCCTGATTTTGCAGAGATCGCTGTTCAACAATGGGATCCTTATGAATGGGAAACCAATGTCAACGCAGAAAAGGCGTTACAAGCTGTTATTGATTACCTGCTGCTGACAAAACAACCAAAACTGGTAACGCGTACGCAAATACTGATAGCTCCCGGGTATATACCGCGGGTAGTTACAGCTCTTATTACCAATTTTCATCAGCCGCAATCTACCCTTTTATTGCTGGTTGCCGCGATGATTGGTGACGATTGGCGCAAAGTCTATGACTATGCACTGATGAATGACTATCGCTTTCTCAGCTATGGCGACGGCTGTTTATTAATGCCCTAGACAACCGAGTATTAAGAAATTATTATCTCCGGCGCGTCAGGTAGCTATTTACTAGATTTGTCGGTAAATTTCGACACATTGACCACGAAAGAATTTATAGCTGCCGCATTGAAGGAAGATATCGGTTCCGGAGATCATTCTACGCTTGCGGCGATTCCGAAGGATGCAAAAGGCAAAGCAGTTCTGAAAGTAAAGGAGAATGGCATACTGGCGGGTGTAAATCTCGCGCAGGAAATATTCCATTTTCTCGAGCCGGGAGCAAGCTTTTCTATTTACAAGCATGATGGTGATGTAGTAGTACATGGCGACACAGCCTTTGAAGTAGCCGCAAGCGTGCACACTATCCTACAGGCTGAGCGCCTTTCGCTCAATTGCATGCAGCGCATGAGCGGCATCGCGACACTTACGCGCAAATATGTCGACAAGATCAAAGGCTATAAGACGCAAATACTTGACACTCGCAAAACTACGCCGCTGTTCCGCACCTTTGAGAAAGAAGCTGTACGTATCGGGGGCGGCCAAAATCACAGGATGGGCTTGTATGACATGATTATGCTGAAGGATGATGTACGCAGGATATTGGCAGTTGGCAACATCCACCGGATAATGCTTGACAACTACAATCCTGAACTACTAGCGCAGGCAGTAGAACTCATTGCCGGCAAATATGAAACAGAAGCTTCCGGGGGTATCAACATCAACAACATAGTAGACTACGCAAAAACAGGGGTTGACTTTATTTCTGTTGGCGCAACGATACATCACGCCGTTAGCATGGATCTCAGCTTGAAAGCACAAATTCTATGAGTAAACAGCACCTGGTCTTTGTGATCAACCAGAAGTCTGGAGTAGATAGGAGAAAAAGTGTACAGCTGGCAATAGACAAAAAGCTTGATCTGAACATATTCAGCTATGAGATAGTGTTTACTGAATATCCTAAACATGGCACATTCATCGCGCGCGAGGCGGCTGCGAGAAACGCATTTGCTGTAGTTGCCGTTGGCGGAGACGGTTCGGTGAACGACATCACTGCAGGACTTTGGGGAACAGACACCGCACTGGCCATTGTTCCGAAGGGTTCGGGTAACGGGATGGCCCGTACACTCGGCATTCCACGCGATACAGAGCAGGCTATTGATATTATCAATAAAGGGAACCTCACCAAAATAGATATCGGCTTTGCGAACGGCGTGCCGTTTATCAGCAATGCCGGTGTTGCGTTTGATGTTTTGATCTCTCATGAGTTTGCTAAAAGCAGTCGCCGCGGTTTTGCTGCCTATAGCTGGCTGGTCGCCAAACACCTGTGGATGTACAAGGAAAATGACTGGAGCATCAAGATAGATGGTGAGGAAGTGAAGGAGCGGGCGTTTATCATCAGCATTGCGAATGGCAAGCAGTTCGGCTACAATTTCCAGATAGCGCCTGAAGCCAGCTGGACAGATGGCTTATTCGACGTCATAGTCATCCGCAAATTTCCAAAAATGCTGGGAGGACAATTAGTATTGAAAGCAATGAATGGCTCAATCACGCGGAGCAAGTATGTACAGCACTATCGTGGTAAGGAAATTATTATCTCCCATCCATCACTGAGCATGATGCAATTGGACGGCGATGCGCGCCCATGCGAAAATACAGTACGGTTTCACCTGGAACAGTGTATCCAGAAAGTGCTCGTTCCCTAGTTTCTTTTGTATTTCCACCGCCTGTGCGTCCATAGCCAGTTGGTAGGTTGCTCATGCAGTTGGTGTTCCATGAATTGTACGTAATGCCGCATAACAGAACCATTTTCAGTTTGACTGGCATCTTCCGTCAATAAATGCAGGTGAACGTTATAATACCCACGCTTTATTTTTTTGATCCCTGCGAATACAACAGCTGCTTTTACTCTCCTGGCAAGCTTTTCAGGACCACCGAAAAACGCGGTTTCACTATTCATAAACTGCAACCATACCGCGTGTTGCAATGCAGAAGGGTTTTGATCTGCGACCAAGCCAACAATGTATCGTTCACCTTCCAGTCGCTGCATGGCTTTTTTTGCCTTCATTGATATTAGCCATGCGCCGCTTCTCGTTCTGGCTTTTATCATCAGCCTATCAAACGCGGTATTATCAATCGGCATATAGAAGCCTGCAAAATGTTGACGCACGTTATATTGGCAAGCTACATTCGCCCATTCCCAATTGAAAGTATGTCCCAGTAGAGCATAGGCGTTCTTTCCTTTATCGAAAAGATGATCGAAAACTTCCCAGTTCCCGGTTATGCGTTTATTCAATTCTTTTTCTGAGATAGATAGCAGCTTGAGCGTTTCTATCCATTGATCACAGAAATTGCGAAAGAACTGTTTTCTTATTGTAAGAAGTTCTTTGCGGCTTTTATTGGGGAATGCTTGTTGCAGATTGTCATAAACAAGGGCTTTGCGGTAGCCCAACAGGTAGTAGGCTATTATAAACATTCCATCGGACAACAAGTATAAAACCCGTAATGGAAGAAGCGATAGCGGATAAAAAATGGCCAACAGCAAATAATACATGCTGCAATAGGTTAATGAGGCTCGGTGAGGTTGTATATTTTCTGAATTTGCTCTAAAACCTTTTCGAAGTTTATGTTTAGATCTTTAAACAGGCCCGTCTCCAGGTCAAACACCCATCCATGAACAATAGGATATCCATTAGCAGCATACGATTTTTGAACGGCGGCTGTTTTTATCACGTTTCGGCATTGCTCCACTACATTGAGCTCTACCAGGCGGTTGTACTTTTCATGTTCGTCTCCTATGGTGTCCAGTTCTTTTTCATGCAGCCGGTACACATCCCTGATGTTTCGGAGCCATGGATTGAGAATACCCATGTCTTTCGGCGTCATGGCAGCTTTAACCCCTCCGCAATTGTAGTGTCCGCAAACGATGATATGTTTTACATGAAGGTTCTCGACAGCATAATTGATAACGGACATTACATTGAGATCGATGTTTGGAACCAGGTTGGCGATGTTTCGGTGCACAAAGACTTCTCCGGGTTCCAGGCCCATTATCTCGTTTGCGGGTACTCTGCTGTCTGAGCATCCTATATAGAGATAATCCGGTTCCTGGTTGCTACCCAGTTTGTTCAGGAAGTTTTTGTCGCTGGCTATTTTTTCGGCCACCCACTTTTTATTGTTCTCAAATAGCTGATCGTATGTTGCCATGGTGCAATATTACGTAAGGGCGGCTGGAAATAAAGATTTCTTATAACAGGCATATCTGTTAATTTTACGGCCTCAAACAAGT
>JAJNBR010000295.1 GCA_021156265.1 Flavipsychrobacter sp. | reverse complement strand
GATTTCTATTTGCACGTGCGGTCAAAATGCAACAGCATATTTACCTCATCGGCATGGAGCACTGTAGCACTACGCACTGGTAGCACAGGCATTGAGAACATCGATGAAACAGGCGTGCGGATTTATCCCAACCCTGCAACAGACTTGGTGCATATTGAAGGGGCCAAAGCAACCGGCTATAGTGTTGTGGGTACAACAGGCCAAACAGTTCAGCAAGGAACAATAGAAAATGAATTGATATCAATAGAACAGCTGCCCGCGGGCATCTACATATTAAAGCTGGATAGCAGCACACGTGTCTACAGGTTGATAAAACAGTAAACCAATATGGTTTCGCATGAGAGGTTGCCTTTCCAGGCAACCTATTCTTTTTCCAGCTCCTTAGATTGGACCATATCATATAAGCCCTTTACAAAGGGTCCGTAGTCGATAAATGTATCTGGCTTAGCCATATATTTCGCTGCGCCCAAAGACATAACTTTGTCAATGGTATTTTTAGTTGACGATGTAGACGTGATAATGACGGGGATCTGTGCGTAAACCGGATCCGCCTTCATTTCTTCGAGAATATCGTAACCGTTCTTGCCGGGCATGTTCAGATCTGACAGGATGATATCAGGCAAAGTTCCTTTATTGCCTTCCAGCCATTCCAGGAGGGTATCGCCATTTTTCGCAATGGCGGCGATATCAAACAACCCCGAGTTCTCAAATGCTTCTTTCATGAAGAATTGTTCGTCCTCATCGTTTTCTACTATGACGATCCTGTGCTTATTCATTGGCCGTTTATTGCAGTTGGAGTATCGTTGATGGTGAAATAAAATGTAGTGCCTTTGCCGGGGTTCGACTCTGGCCAGATCTTTCCGTGGTGCCGGTCTACTATTTTTTTGCAAATAGCTAACCCAATACCCGTGCCGGGATATTCTTTCTGCGTGTTCAGTCTCCTGAATATCTCGAATACCTTGTGCATGTCGTTGTGTGCTATGCCGATGCCGTTATCTGAAACAGCAAACTTAACATGTCCGTTTTCTTTTTCAGCTCTTATGTTCACTTCGGGGTAGTTCGTGTCAGTGAACTTGAGCGCATTACTTAACAGGTTTTGCATCAGTTGCACCAGTTGCACGCGGTCTCCTTCTACGGTTTCCGCCTGGTTATCAACCGTTATCGTTGCCTTACTGGTATCAACAGAGCTCTTCAGGTTTTGCAGTGCTTCATTCACAATGTCACTCACTTTCACACGTTCTGTCACGATCTCCATTTTCCCCACCTGGGAGTAGTGCAACAGGTTTAGTATCAGCTCCCGCATCCTGTTTGCCGCATTGATCGATTTGCCGATATAGGATTTAAGGTCGTCGGATTGTCCCGCATCCAGCTTCATATCTATCAGCTGCAAAAAACTTTTGATGGTGCGTACGGGTTCCTGCAGATCGTGCGATACAATAGAAGTGAATTGCTCCAGTTCGCGGTTAGTATACGATAGCTCAGTGTTAGTCAACTGAAGCTCGTTAGCCAATTTGCGGTAGCGTTCAAAGCTGTCGCGCAGTGCACGTTCGGCTTCTTTACGCTCGGTCAGGTCGCGCGTTACTTTTGAGTAACCGATGTGTATGCCTTCGGCATTGTATACCGCGGTTATCACCACGCTGGCCCAAAAACGTGTACCGTCTTTCCTGAGACGCCAGCCCTCTTCTTCGTATTTGCCACTCTCTTTGGCCACGCGCAGCTCCATAGCGGGTTTACCATTCACTATGTCCTCTTCGGGGTAGAATGTTGAAAAATATTTGCCAACTATTTCGTTGAAGGTATATCCTGTGATATTTTTAGCTCCTTCATTCCAGTTAACGATGCGGCCTTTTTCATCCATCATGAAAATGCCGTAGTCGGTCACTTGTTCTACCAGTGCACGATACCGTTCTTCACTTTGGCGCAGCGCCTCTTCATTCTCCTTGCGTTCGGTCAGATCGCGCGTTACTTTGGAAAAGCCAATGTGTTTGTTCTGATCGTTGTATAGGGCTGTTATGACCACGTTGGCCCAGAACACAGATCCGTTCTTGCGCACCCTCCATCCCTCTTCTTCATATTTGCCTGTCGCAATAGCTATCTTCAGCTCCCGCTCGGGCTTTTTGTCTTCCAGGTCGATGGCGGTATAAAAGATCGAGAAGTGCTTGCCCGCTATTTCATCGAATGAATACCCTTTGATACGTCGTGCCCCCTCATTCCAGGTCATGATATGACCGGTAGTATCCAGCTGGAAGATAGCATAGTCTTTGACATTCTCTACCATGAGCCGGTAACGTTCTTCGCTTTTCCTCACCTCGTATTCGCGCATCATCCGGTCGGTTACATCCCGCACAATGCAGCTGTACCCTGTGAAACCGTTACCGGATACATTGTGAATGGGAGTGAGCATTACTTCGGCCCAGAACTTAGTACCATCCTTCCTCTGTCTCCAGCCTTCCGATAGGAAACGCCCCTTTGACCTGGCCTGGGTGATCTCGTATTCCGCCCGCACCTGTTCGTCATCTCCGGTGTATATTTTATGCAGGGGCTGGCCTATCAATTCCGCTGAATTGTAGCCAGTCAGCTGATTGGCTGCTGGATTGAGATCCTGGATAAAACCATCATTATCCAAAACAATGATCGCTTCAGATAAGGTTTCAAACAGCTGTTGACAATCTTGTAGCATGCAGGTGGCGGCCTTTTTGACTTTTAAATTTACAAAGTACACAGCAAGGGCTATAACTCAGGTTGTCCTTAATACAGCAAACTTCTGATATGGATACGCCTAACCCGCGTAAAAATCATGCCAATAAATTGTAATTCAATTCACTATGCATAATTGCCTACAAGCAGAAATGCCGGGCGCATACCCGGCATTTAATTGAGTTTTAATCGTTGCTAGTTCGCATCTTTTTCGCGCTCCCCAAGAATGTAGATCTTTCCTTTATCGTAACGAATGGTGACCATTTTCATATCAAAATCGCCTGCCGACCAGGCTTTGACCTGCCTGCCGCCGCTTATGGTCTGGTAAATATCTTCCGTCAGCTCGGTGATGAGCGTATGCTGCTGGCCCGTTTCGCCTTTGTTCGTTTTTACCACGCCATTGGCATCAGACATGATCCACCATTTTATCTTATCGGCCGGTACACCATGGCGCTGGAAGAGGCCGGTTCCGTCTGGATTCAGCTGCACGATAGGCTCGCCTTTACCTTCGTACTTATAGGTACCGGTAATGGTGTAACCCGGTATGCTACGCACTCCATAATAGGTTTCATCTTTGATCTTAATGGCTTCTGCCTTCTGTGCATAGCTGGCGAAAACGGTAAAAAGCGACAATGCTGCCAGGGAGAATACTCGTGAAATGCGGGTCATGATATGCTCTTTGATGAACCCGGAAATTAGCAGCTGCCTTGAAATAGCGAAATACCCAGATATGGGTAATCTGGCAGATAATCAATTAACAATATATTAGCCACCCGTAGCGGTTTTTTGACGAAATATGTGCAGATTCAATGCTGGTTTAGCCGGTTTACAATTGCCCAAAACCTATATATTT
>JAJNBR010000048.1 GCA_021156265.1 Flavipsychrobacter sp. | reverse complement strand
ACAGTACTGTCTGCAAAATTGGTGACGTATGCAAACACATCATCCCTGTCGCGGATCACTCTTGAAATACCTGATGGCGCTGATAACCCTCCTATATTTCCCAGCGCATCTGCAGTATAAGTACTACCATCCGGTATCGAAGGGATATCTACCCGCACAAGGTCGTGTGAGGCCCTGTTGGTAACAAACGCGTGCAGGCTGCCGCAATCTCTTATAAGTGTGATACCGCTAGGAACGTCAAATACGGGTCCCATAGAGCCGGTATTGTACCCACCGGGCACAGTGTTAATATTGATAGAGGGTCCTATGTCAAGACGAGTAACACTGTTGTTATTAGCGTTGGTAACAAAGAAGTACCAGTTACCGGCGTCGCGGATTGGCGCAAGATCATGCGGTCCGTCGCAAAGCGTCAAAAGTCCCAGGTTTTTATAGGCCGGCGTTAGCGAAATATTGCTATCCATATCCATACGGATAAGGTTATTATCACCCTTGTTAAGAACAAAACCTATCCATTTACCGGACTCTTTGGCCAGGAACATCGAATGCGGCGCATTAAGCAGGGTGCTGTAGTTGCCGAAGTTGACAATGTTAGGTGTATCTGCCAGCGACTTGCGATAATCTATCCTTGCCATTTCTGAATTGACAGAACTGGTACCGCCGGTTACAAAAATGTGCCAGTTACCGAGAGAATCATCTTTAACGATCAACAGTGCGTTCAGTGCAACCGGAAGCGCGTTGTCGAAATTACCGTAATTGGTAACTACCGGGATATTGCTTAGGCTTTTACCAAAGGCAAGACGTTTGAACTCGTTTGTTTTATTGGTAATCAGGAAGCCGTAATAATTGTCGCCCTCTTTAATAATGTCAATATCGGTTGGCCCGTCAACATTGTAGGGTGTTTTCCCGAGATTCAGCCCTGTAGGGTTGTTAAACAGGTATGCTGAGCAGAAGCCCCAATAATGCGACGGTGCACCCGGTATATTGCTCGTAAGCTGCACCGGCTGTCGTACGCACACGGTGTCCGGAGCTTCGAACATGTTTTGGGCATTCAAATTCTCAAGCTGTGACACTATCAACAGTGCTACAAAGAGTAGGCATTTTCTCATAATACTGAAAAGAATTTCACTTTCTATTGGGCTAATATAACAATTACATCATAACTTTTATAGCATTGCACTATATTTATTTCTTTTAAAATTAAATTTTCAATGCTCCGGACAATGCGCTTTAGCTCATTTATTAGTAAGACTGCAGTATTCATGGGATTAGTTGGCATGACAAACGTTCATGCGAAGGAAGGAATGTGGCTTCCACCTACCTTAAAGTCGAGAGAAGCTGATATGAAAGCAATGGGACTACAGATCCCCGTTGAAAAATTGTACAACGAAGACGGCACGGGACTAAACAATGCCGTTGTTCTCTTTGGAAAAGGTTGCACCGGGGAGATCATTTCGGCCAAAGGACTGTTGCTTACTAACCACCATTGCGGATATGGCACCGTACAAGGTCTAAGCAGCAAGGAACAGGACTATTTCGAACACGGATTCTGGGCTAAAAACCACGCTGAGGAACTACCCTGCCCCGGCCTTACAGTGACGTTTATCCGTAAAATGGAGAACGTTACCCAAAATATCCTGGGCGGACTGGAAGATACATTGAATACTCCCCGCCGCGATAGCATTATCGCAACCCGGATAAAAAAACTGGAAGCCGGCTATAAATACACCACGAAACTTGACGCAAGTATAAAACCATATTACAACGGTAATCAATACTGGGTGAGCATCACGGAAACATTTCGCGATATACGCCTGGTGGGCTTCCCGCCTAATGGTGTGGGCGCCTTTGGCGGCGATACTGACAACTGGATGTGGCCACGCCATACCGGCGATTTCAGCATGTTCCGGGTGTATGCCGGAAAGGATAACAAACCGGCAGACTACTCAAAAGACAATAAGCCTTATTCCACTTCCCAGTTCTTCACCATCAATGCCGGGGGCTATAAAGAAGGCGATTTTACTATGGTGTATGGTTTCCCAGGAACTACTATGGAGTACATTTCCTCCTACCAGCTGAACCACATTGCCAACATCATTGATCCTATTCGCATCGAAGCCCGCACGAAAAAACTTGATGTATGGAATGACAACATGCAGCAATCGCGCGATGTCTTTCTAAAATACACCTCTAAAAAAGCCTCACTGGCCAATGGCTGGAAAAAATGGCAGGGTGAAATAAGAGGCCTGAAGCTGAATAATGTGCCGGCAAAGAAACAGGCCTATGAGTCAAAATTTCAGGGCTGGGTAAACACAGATACCGAAATGCCGTACATGGACGACCTTCTTGCCCGGATCGGTGCAAAGTCACTGGCGGCAGACCAGCTGATAAAAGAAGACGAGTACATTAAAGAGGTAGTTTATGGCGTCGAATTATTACAGCAAGCTGCCGTGCTAGACAGAATGCTAAAAATTTACCGGGCGGGCTTCGCCGGTGCTGTTTTGCAGGACACACTTGCTAAGGTAATCGCCCAATCGGGTGGCTTTTATAAAAACTATGATGCAGCCACAGATAAACAGGTTTTCCGGAGGTTGATGCCTATGTATTTCGAGAAATGCAGCACCTGCATACCCCCTGTGTTCTCCAGGCAATATTCGGAACAAGGCAGCAACTTCGAGTCCTGGGCGAGCTATGTTTTCCGGTCGCTGGCGAGCGAAAAAGCAAAACTGAATAACCTGGCAACAACCGGCAATGCAAAGGACAGCACCTGGATACTCGCCGACCCCGCATGGCAATTGTATAACGCCATTAATACGATGAGGCAAACAAAAGTGCTACCGGGGTTGAATACCTACTATAATGACATGGCGTATCTCAACCGTCTTTACATGAATGGTCAAATGAAGCTGGATAATACCCGCCAATTTTACCCCGACGCCAATCTCACGTTGCGCCTCACTTATGGCACCATACAGGGGATAGACCCTGACGGACCTGCAGGCTATTCGTATCAAACGAACCTAACCGAAGCAGTGGCCAAGGACAATCCGGCAGTGGATGAATTCCGTATGCCGCAAAAGTTGAAAGACATATACCAGGCTAAGGATTTTGGAAAATGGAAGGTCGATGGTACAGTTCCAGTGGCATTTATCGCCAGCAACCATACATCGGGCGGCAATTCCGGCAGCCCTGTCTTGAATGGTAAAGGCGAGCTGATAGGTACCAATTTCGACCGCATATGGGAGGGAACAATGAGTGATCTTTATTTTGATCCGAACCTCTCCCGCAATATCAGTGTAGATGTGCGCTATACATTATTCATTATTGAAAAACTGGGCGGGGCCGGATGGCTGCTTAACGAAATGAAGATCGTCAGGAAATAGTCTTCATCGACATATATTAAAAAGCTACTCAGCTGTTTGCGGGGTAGCTTTTTTCGTTAACTTTAGCGCCATCCAAAATAAGGCTATGCAATTAAAACTTACGGCAGCGCTATTTTCCATTCTGATCATTGCTGTTTCTGCATGCGGTCAATCGAAAAAAACTGCCTCTGTTAAAAATGGTGAAACGTATGCCAAAGTGCTGCAGGCAAATTTACAGCGCACGCTTCCGGGTGCACCCGGTATGGAGCCTGTCAACGAATACAGGATACTCATAAACTGGAAGAGCAGTGAAACGCCGGAAACTTTTTTTTGGAGAAGCGAGGGCGATTGGATAGAATGTTCAGTTGCAAAGGCAAAAAAAACAAAAGCGTCTGCGCAGGGAATTACCTATACAGCTGAAGCAGTTTCGCTCGGTAAGATCAAAAAGAATGACACATTAGAATTGCTGCCGGTTACCGGCGGAAAATATCCTATACCCTCCTCCATCCCGGAAACAGCGACAAATACAGTATTTTTTAAAACAGCTAAAAGCGCATGGCTGTCCTTGCCTGTAAAGAACATCAAAAAGGCAAAGGACATTGTTATGCCCTAAACAAAAATGAAACACCTGCTATTGTTAAGTGCCGCAGTAATGCTTGGCGCATCCGCTTATGCCCAGCCCTGGCTGAAAGATATTGACATAACCAAGCCTGTTAAGCTACAGGATGTAGTTAGCGCTTATGAACGGCAACAGACCGGCGCAGGCGATGATCACGAAAAAGACGAGAAAGGCGACTTGAAAGAGGGCAAAAATTACCACTTCAGTCGGTGGGTATCTTATTGGGAACGGCACCTGGATGAAAATGGCAACCTTGTCAGCCCCTTGCAAAACTGGATGGCCACCAGGAAGCACAACGAACAGCATACCGGAAATAAAACTACTGCGGTAGATCAGTCTCAATGGCAATTTGCCGGACCTGATAAATTCACAGGAACAGGAAATAACGGCGTTGGCAGAATAAACGTGGTAACCTTCCACCCCACCGACAGCAATACATTCTGGATAGGAAGTGCGGGCGGCGGAGCCTGGAAAACATCGAATGGTGGCCTCAACTGGACCATTATTAGCAACTACCTGCCGGTGCTTGGCGTTTCGGACATTGATTTCAATCCAATCAATCCTAACACAGTGTACATGTGTACCGGCGACCGAGATGCAAAGGACAATTTCAGTGTAGGTGTGTTGAAATCGTACGATGGCGGAACTACATGGGACACCACTGGACTTAAGTGGCCCACCAGCGCTATGATGTTAACCAACTGGCTGGAAATAAATCCCCTTGATACCAACTCGATCACGCTGGCAGCAAGCAGCGGAATGCACAAAAGTTACAACGGCGGCGCTACGTGGAGTAAGACTATTACCGGCGATTTCAGGCAGGTATTATATCACCCAACTGATACGAACATTTTGTATGCCGCTACTATGACAAATATTTTCCATTCCACTGACGGCGGGGCAACCTGGCAGCCGGCAACTACTTTTACATTCACCGCAAACCGCATCATGATGTCCATATCTGCAGCCGCCCCTAACGTACTAAAAGCGGTTGCAGGCAATGCAAGCTATGGCCTTGAAGGCATATACAGGTCTGATGATACGGCCAAAACGTTCGTAAAAATATTCGACGACAGCACCAATTGTAGCGACAATATCCTGGCCAGTTCACCCAAAGGCAATGCCTGCGGCGGACAAGCGTGGTATGATCTGTCGTTCGCCATCAGCCCTACCGATACCAATATGATAGTTGTCGGAGGCGTGAATACCTGGTTGTCCAATAACGGCGGCTATGGCTGGACCTTGTCGAACCAGTGGAATAATTCTCAGCCGGGCATCCAGGTGATACATGCTGATAAGCATTTTCACACCTACAATCCGATAGCACCCACAGCGTTGTACGAATGCAACGATGGCGGCATCTTCAGAACATATGCACCCGCGAGTAATTTATGGACAAACCTCACCGATGGCCTGGGAATAACGCAATTTTACCGCAATGCAGTTAGCGACAACGCCAACTTTGTGATAGGTGGATCTCAGGACAACGGAACAAAACGGATCACCGGTACCGCTTATGCACAGCTTGCCGGGGGCGACGGGATGGATTGCCAGATAGATTACACTGATAGTAAGGTGTTTTATGTTTCACAACAGTATGGCGAGCTGAAACGAACCACCAATAACGGCTCCAGCTTCACCGATATTTCGAACAATATCCCCGGTGGACAACCCAACGGTGCATGGATAACACCGATAGTTATTGATCCTCAAAATCCCTACACCATCTACGCCGGTTACACACGCCTGTACAAGTCCACAAATCGTGGCACTACATGGACAGCTATATCAAACACTTTCGGAGGCAATGCTAACCGGATCGCCATCTCGCCGAACAACACGAACAGAATATTCGTCCTGGCGAACAATACTATCTACTACACCCTTGACGGCGGAGGTACCTGGAAAACGCGGAGCAGGCCTTATCAAGGTAATATCTCTGACATCCAAATACAGCCTAGAAATGAGCGCCTTTGGATAACCTTCAATGGCTATGGTTCAAGCAAAGTCGCAGAGTACGATTCAATATTCGGGTGGACGCCGCGCAATGAACAACTGCCCGATGTTCCGGTAAACTGCATTGCATTCGACACCTCGAACCATACGATCTACATCGGTACCGATATCGGTGTTTTCTACCGCGATGACAATGTAATTGAATGGGTACCGTTCGACAACGGCTTGCCGGTTGTAGAGGTGACCGATCTCGGGATAAACTATGCTACAAATGAGATATGGGCTGCTACTTATGGACGCTCTATGTGGAAGTCCAAAAAGCACGATCCGTCGCAAACTACCGATATTCACAGCATTCCACTGTCGAATGGTCTTGTGACAGTATCGCCCAACCCCAACAAAGGTCAGTTTACGATCAATACCGAAAATAAATTGTTGATAGGTAAAAAGGTAACTGTCCGTATTGTAAATATGACCGGAGCAACCGTTTGGAACAACGCTATAATGCTGGATAACGCTGGCAGGGCAAGTGTCAATACAGACCTCGCACCTGGTAGTTATATTATAGATATTCTTTCAGAAAATATGCGATTTGCCCGTGAAAAGATCGTCGTTCAATAACGAGAACCTTATACCGAAAAAAGAGGGAGCAGTTGCTCCCTCTTTTTTTCTAAATCTTATTCTCAGGCCGTCACTAACTCGCGTGCATTTTGCATAGCGGCATCGCTTGGCTGCTCGCCACCTATCATACGGGCAATAGCAAGCACCCGTTCATCAGGCTGTAGTATCCTCACCTTGGTGGTAATACGCTGTGCGTTTGCATCGTCTTTGTACACGTAGAAGTGTTTGACTCCCCTGGCGGCTACCTGTGGTTGGTGCGTGATACAGATGACCTGGTGGTATTGCGCCAGATCACGCAATAATATGCCTACCTGCCTTGCAGCTTCACCGGAGATACCCGTGTCCACTTCATCAAATATTAGCGTAGGTAAGTGCATAGCCTTAGCGGTGAGTGATTTTATGCACAACATGATACGGCTCATTTCGCCCCCCGAAGCCGCTTTGTGCACAGGCACCAATTGCCCGCTCTTGTTGGCATCAAGCATGAATGTTATATCGTCAATGCCGGAGATTGACGGGAACTTTGCCTGCGTTATTCGTATTTCGAACCGCGCATTCGGCATGCCTACCAATGCCAGCAGACCCGTAACCTTGTCCGATATCACGGGCGCCGCTTTTTGTCTTGCTGCCGATAGTGCATTGGCTTCTGCCAGCAATAGCTTGTACACCTTGTCTCGCTCCTGTTGCAGTCTTTCAATATCGTTATTCAGGTCCAGGCTTGATTGCAGGTCTGTTTCCAGTTGTTGTTGTAACTGATGCAGTTCAGTGGTAGATTGAACAGCGTGTTTTTTAAAGAGTTTGTAACCCAGGTCGTGGCGTTCCTGCATTTGCTGCATCAGCTCGGGATCAAGATTTATCCTGCTTTCCTGGTCGTGCAGCTCTCCGGCAATATCTTTTAGTTCTGCATAAACTGATGCCAATCGTTCCTGTAGAGGCACCGATGCAGGCATCACTTCAGCTATGCCCTGTAGTTGTTGATTGATGCGTTTGAGCTCGTTTACCAGCGGCTGCTCCCCTTCTTCCAGGGTCACTCGTGCAGCTTGCAAAACGTTCAGTATCTTCTCTGCATGTGCCAATTGCTTCAGTTGCAATTCTGCGTCTTCTATTTCATTCTCCCTGAATGCAGCTTCAGTAAGTTCATTCAACAAATACTGCTTATAGTCCGATTCTTTTTGCCACTGCTCCTGTTGTGCCGTTTTAGCGGCTATTTCTTCAGCCAATTTACGGTACTGGCGAAACAGCTCTGCATATTTTTTTCTTGCGCCGCCATTCTTCGCTACGGCATCGACCACATCCATCTGGAAATGGTCATCCTCCAGCGCCAAGTGGTCGAATTGCTGATGCAGGTCAACCAACATGGAAGTAAGGCGGTTAAGCACATTGAGCGTAACAGGAGTGTCATTGATAAAAGCGCGCGATTTGCCGGCGCTGCTGATCTCCCTGCGAATGATGCACTGAGGCTCTTCATCCAGTTCCTCCGCTTGCAGAGCCAACTTGAATGCTTCGTTATTTTTTACGTCGAACTGTGCCTCGACAACACATTTTTCTTCTTTCTTGATGAGCACCGATGTATCGGCCCGTTCGCCAAGTATAAGCGATAACGCGCCAAGTATAATACTCTTACCCGCCCCGGTCTCACCGGTAACGGTATTGAGCTTACCATCCGGCTCAATGACGAGATAATCGATGATAGCGTAATTATTGATAATCAGTTTCTGCAGCATAATCCGAACCTTACAAAAATAGTGAACGGCGAATAGTACTTTTGCAGGATGGCAAAGTTTTTTCTCAGAAAGAAGGTGGGCGACCGTGTAGTAAATGGCCACCCCTGGATATTTGGCAACGAGTTGGGCGATAGTGACGGCAATTATGAACCCGGCGATATAGTAGAAGTATATTCATACAATGGGTCATTTATAGGCAAAGGATATATCAATCCTGCCTCGCAGATACGCATCAGGCTGGTATCCCGCGATAAAAATGAAGAGATCAACGAACAATTCTTCTACAACCGCATCCTGGAAGCCTGGGAGTACCGCAAGCAAATTGGTTACATTGAAAACTGCAGGCTGATATTTGGTGAGGCAGACCAGCTACCTGCGTTGATCATCGACAAATTCAACGATCATTTTGTCATACAGACATTGGCGCTAGGCATAGACCGATGGAAACCTGCCATTGTGGATGCCCTGCAAAAGATATTTAAGCCAAAGGGCATTTATGAACGCAACGACGTACCCGTTCGCGAGCTGGAAGGCCTGCCTCAACAAAAAGGTTTTTTGTCGGCACCGTTTGACACAAATATTATTATTAATGAAAACGGCCTGAAGTTTCACGTTGACATCGAAAATGGCCAAAAAACCGGCTACTTCCTCGATCAACAGGATAACCGCCGCGCAGTACAACACATCGTAAAGGATGCCGACGTTTTAGAAGCGTTTTGCTATACCGGTACGTTCTCTATGCATGCGGCGCATTACGGCGCTAAAAGCGTGCTGGGACTCGACATTTCGGAAAACGCAGTCAAAACCGCAAGGCGCAATGCAGAACTAAACGGATTCCAGGATATCTGTAAGTTCGAAGCAGTAAATGCATTTGATGTACTGAAACAATGGGTTAAGGATGGCAAACGCTATGATGTGGTAATGCTCGATCCCCCGGCGTTCACCAAAAGCCGCGAGAATATACAGAAGGCCATTACCGGTTATAAAGAAATCAACCTGCGGGGTATGAAGCTGACCAAACCCGGAGGATTCCTGGTTACCGCGTCATGTACCAACCTGGTACCGCCCGACATGTTCCTCAAGACAATTGACATGGCAGCAAAAGATGCGCGCAGGAAGATCCGCCAGGTGACCTGGCAGACCCAGGCATCTGACCACCCGATACTTTGGCATGTGCCCACCACTCAATACCTCAAATTCCTGATAGTCCAGGTATTATAAGAAACAAAAAAGGCTGCCATCCGGCAGCCTTTAATTTTTTTATCAACTCAGTAGTTTACAGCTGGTTGTAGATAGCAGCGTCTGTGCTACGAGGTATACCGAAGTACTGGAATGTTTTACGGCTGTAGCCTTTTTTGTAGTAGGCGTCAGTGTTTCCTTCTTCAGGAATGGTAACCCAGTCGTGGTTTTTCCGGATGCTCCAGCGATAAACAGGAACAGTGTTAGGTCCGCGGCGGGTCAATGCATAATACTGCAGGGTTTTGTTAGTGTAACCCATTTTGATCATTTGATCATCGTTGAATTCATCCTCAGCGATGCTTGCATAATCCTTAGTGTCTGGATTGTACCAGCTATACACAGCTACGCGGCCCGGAGCAGGGGTACGATATGCACTGAACATGAAAGTTTTATTCTTCCAGTTCCAGTTCAGCATTTGGCCTTCCTGGAATTGGCCGTCAGCAACTGTAATATAATTCTGATCTACCGGATTGTACCAGCGGAACACTCCAACGAGTTCATCGTCCTGTGCAAAACCTTTAGTAGCAATAAAAACCGAAGCTAACACAGCTGTAACGAGGATGAAGGCTTTTTTCATAATTGAACGCTTTTTTCGAAATTGTTTTCCAAAATACATAAAAAAAAACTTGCCTTGCAAGAGCTTGCCTTAAATTTTTTTTTATACCCTCTAATAATCACTCCGTTACCGTTGCTCGAATGCCCTATTTGGCGTAGTTTTGAACCCCTTAAGTGCCAGCCTGTCAGGTTTCCCTAATTTGCATGGCTTTTGATACTTAATGATAGTTCACAGTACAATAAGGTTCCAAAGGCTCCTGCTGTAATTAAAGAATAATATTAGATCATTATAAAACACTAAGATGATAGGTTTCCTTTCAAAATTATTTGGCGGCAGCAAATCCGACAAAGATGCCAGGCGTCTTCAGCCGATAGTTGACGAGATAAACCGCCTGTTTGGCGAGTACCAGTCACTGTCGCTTGACGAACTAAGAAACAAAACCCAGGATTTCCGCCAAAGGATAAAAGAACACCTCACAGAGATAGACACACAGATCGCTGAACAAAAAGCCTCAGCGGATCAACATCCCGAAACAGACCCACACGACCGCGAAGCCATCTATAATGAAGTAGATAAGCTCATAAAGCGCCGCGATGAATTAATAGAAGAGATACTGGAGCGCATAATGCCTGAAGCGTTTGCAGTAGTTAAAGAAACTGCACGCCGCTTTAAAGAGAACGAGGAGCTCGTTGTTACGGCAACACAGCTCGACAGAGACCTGGCTCTGGAACGCGATCATATCCGCATAGACGGAGACAAAGCCATCTATAAAAACACCTGGCAGGCAGCGGGCAACACCGTTACCTGGAACATGGTGCACTACGATGTGCAGCTCATAGGCGGTATGGTGTTGCATGAGGGTAAGATCGCTGAAATGGCTACGGGTGAAGGTAAAACGCTGGTATCTACACTGCCTGCTTACCTGAATGCACTACCCGGCGAAGGCGTTCACCTGGTAACCGTGAATGACTACCTGGCTCGTCGTGACCAGGAGTGGAACGGCCCGCTGTTCGAATTCCTCGGCATTACTACCGATTGTATCGACAAGCATCAGCCCAACTCTCCGATGCGCCGCAAGGCTTACCTGGCTGATATCACCTACGGTACCAACAACGAATTCGGTTTCGATTACCTGCGCGATAACATGGTACACCAGCCCGAAGAGATGGTGCAGCGCAAACACCACTACGCCATGGTGGATGAGGTGGATAGTGTACTGGTAGACGATGCGCGTACGCCGTTGATCATCTCGGGTCCGGTACCGCGCGGCGATGAACAGCAGTTTCACGCGTTGAAACCACGCATCGAACGTCTGCTGGACGCGCAAAAGCGCGTTGTCAACAGCAGCCTTACAGAAGCTAAAAAATTGATAAGCGAAGGAAAAACCGATAAGGATACCGGCGGTCTGCATTTATTCCGTGCTTATCGCGGTTTGCCAAAAACCGGTGCAACTATCAAATATCTGAGCGAAGAAGGTAATCGCCAGATAATGCAGAAAACGGAGAACTACTACATAGGCGAGCAAAAACGCAATATGCCTGTTGTAGATGCAGAACTATATTTTACCATCGACGAAAAGAACAACAGTGTAGACCTGACTGAAAAAGGCATTGCTCTTATAACAGGTGCTGGCGAAGATCCTAACTTCTTCGTACTTCCAGATATCGGTAGCGAGCTGGCAGAAATAGAAAAGATGGGATTGAGCGCCGAAGAAAAAGCGCAACGTAAAGACCATCTGTTGCAAGATTATGCTATCAAAGCCGACCGTATCCACTCAGTTCAGCAACTTTTGAAAGCTTATACGCTCTTCGATAAAGACGTTGAGTATGTAGTAATGGATGGCAAGGTTAAGATCGTAGATGAGCAAACAGGCCGTATACTGGATGGACGCCGCTATAGCGATGGCCTGCACCAGGCGATAGAAGCCAAAGAGAATGTGCAGGTAGAAGCTGCGACGCAAACCTTTGCGACTGTAACGTTGCAAAACTACTTCCGTATGTACCATAAGCTGGCCGGTATGACCGGTACAGCTGAAACTGAAGCCGGTGAGCTTTGGGATATTTACAAACTGGAAGTGGTGACCATACCTACCAACCTGCCTATAGCGCGAAAAGACCAGCAGGACCTGGTTTATAAAACCAAGCGCGAAAAGTATAAGGCTGTTATCGACGAGATAGAGGCATTGCAAAGTGTAGGCCGTCCTGTACTGGTAGGTACCACCTCGGTAGAGGTATCTGAATTGCTGGGGCGCATGCTGCAGACAAAGAAGATTCCACACAACGTACTGAATGCGAAGCAACACGCCCGCGAGGCGCAAATAGTAGCCGAAGCCGGTTTACCCGGAGCCATCACCATCGCCACCAACATGGCAGGTCGCGGTACCGATATCAAACTGGGCCCCGGAGTTAAAGAAGCCGGAGGCCTGGCCATCATAGGCACTGAGCGCCACGAAAGCCGTCGTGTAGACCGGCAGTTGCGTGGTCGTGCAGGCCGCCAGGGCGATCCCGGTACTTCGCAATTCTTTGTATCGCTGGAAGATGACCTGATGCGCCTGTTCGGCTCAGAACGCATCGCCTCGCTCATGGACAAGATGGGCCATAAAGAAGGCGAAGTGCTGCAACACAGCATGATCACCAAATCGATCGAACGTGCGCAAAAGAAAGTAGAAGAAAACAACTTCGGCATACGTAAGCGCCTGCTGGAATACGACGACGTGATGAACGCCCAGCGTGACGTAATCTACAAACGCCGCAACCACGCATTGTTTGGCGACCGCCTGTCGATAGACCTGGATAATGCGATGTACGATGTAGCCCTGGACCTCGCAATGCAGTTTGAGGACAACCGCGACTACGAGATGTTCCGCATTGAGGCGATGAAGCACCTGGCCGTTGAGCCCGAAGTAACAGCCGGGGAATTTGCTAAAGGCGCTATGAATACCATCGGTGACAAACTATACCACCAGG
>JAJNBR010000047.1 GCA_021156265.1 Flavipsychrobacter sp. | reverse complement strand
TGATGTACACCTATCTCAACGCTGCAGTGAAGCATGCACTGGCGAGGTACAATATTGCCCCGTCATTGGATTTCACTTTGAATCCCGAAATACAACAGTTGTCGTCGGTGCAGCTACCTGCTACCGACCAGCATCGCACCAATACTGAAAAAGGCTATCTGTACAACGCCTTCACCAATAAGAACCAGGCGCATTTTATTGAGAAGAAAGACAGCCTGCAGCAATGGAAGGAATTGTATGCAATAGCACAATCTCCCGAAGTATCGCAAGCAACTCAAAACATAGAACAACATACACAGCAACAACTGCACAAACAAAACGAAACGGATAGCGCCGGTGCAGGTCACAACATCCTGCTTGTGCAGGGTACTATGCTGGTGACTACCGTTAAGTCGGGAATGATGGTCATACATATTCGCCGTGCACAGGAGCGTATCTGGTATGAACGCCTGCTGCAGGAGTGGAATAACGGCAGCACACCATCGCAACAGTTGCTGTTCCCTATTTCATACGAATTGCCGCCACAGGATGCACTGTTGCTGAATGAAGCGCTGCCCGATCTTGCAAGGATAGGTTTTGATATAGCCCCGTTCGGGCAAAACACTTTTGCTGTGCAGGGCGTGCCTACCGAGTTGCCCGCAGGCGAAGAGAAAAATGTGCTGGATGAAGTGGTGGAGCAGCTGAAACATGAGTCGCCGGATGCAGTAACCAAACGCGCTGACATGTTGCTGATGAGCATGGCCCGCCGCTTGTCGCGCAATAAAACTGCGATACAGCAACCCGAAAGCCAGCAGGCGCTGATAGATGAACTGTTTGCCTGTACGCAACCTGAATACACCCCGGATGGCAAGAAAGTATTCACCATGATAAAAAAAGAACAACTCGACGACATGCTGGACTAAAGCATGGCGTTATTGAATAACATTATTAAGTTTAAGATCATGTCTGCACCAAGATTTTATGAGCTGAAAGTAAAAGAGGTAAGACCCGAAACCGCAGATTGCGTTTCGGTATCGCTGGAGGTACCCGCAGAATTGGCGGATGTATTTCGCTTTGCTCCCGGTCAGTATCTCACTTTCCGTACTCATATGGAAAATGCTGAAGTGCGCAGATCATATTCCATCTGCGTTAGTCCACGAGACGGTGAGCTGCGCGTTGCTATCAAGAAGGTGGACGACGGTAAGTTCTCTACACATGCAAACCTGGTTTTGAAAGCAGGGGATGTACTCGATGTAATGCCTCCTTTGGGAAAATTCTCCCCGAGAAAATCTGAGAAAATACATAAGAACTATCTGGCGATCGCCGCTGGTAGTGGCATCACACCTATTATGAGTATTATGAAGACCGTGCTGGAAGATGAACCTAACAGCAACTTTACACTCATATATGGCAACCGCAGCCGCAACACCATCATCTTTCGCGAAGGAATTGAAGCGCTGAAGAACCAGCATATGCAAAGGCTGCGCGTGTACCACATACTAAGCCGCGAGCATATGGAGTTCCCCCTGTTCAACGGCAGGATCACTGCTGATAAAGTTGCCGAGTTCTCAGATACCCTGATCGACATTAACAGTATCGATGAAGTTTTCATCTGCGGACCGGAAGACATGATCCTGTCTGTGCGCGAGCGACTGGTGAATATGGGTATGCCATCCGCTAACGTGCACATTGAGCTGTTCACTTCTCCCGACCAACCTAAACGTTCGCATGAAAAATGGGCGTCAGAGCATGCACAAGACAAAGGGCCCATGAGCAAAGTAAGCATCATCCTCGACGGCACTACCTTCGATATGGACCTTGCCTACAACAGCGATAATATCCTCGACGCTGCCCTGAAACATGGAGCCGACCTACCATATGCCTGTAAAGGTGGTGTATGCGCTACCTGCCGTGCACGTGTCACAGAAGGCGAAGTGGAAATGGAAGTGAACTATTCGCTGGAGGCGGACGAGATAGCAAAAGGTTATGTGCTCACCTGCCAGGCGCACCCCAAATCAGAAAAAGTAGTGGTCGATTTCGACGCACGATAAAAAGAAAAAAGGGGCGGTGAATCATCACCGCCCCTTTTTTATACTCAGTTTATTTACTCAAATAATAAATCATTCTGGCCGAAGAAATAAGAGATGCTTGGCATCAGCACCCACTGGCGCTTGGTGCCATCTGGGCTAAAGTCACGTTCTACAACAGGGAAGGCGCCGTACATGGATAGTTTCCACTGGCCATAACGGCCCATGCGGTAGAAGGCAGAACCAGCCAGGTTCATGGTAAAACCGTTTGATTCAAACGACTCGCGGTATTTGTTGTTGATGTCTACGTACAGATCATTCTTCAGGTGATAGAACACCAACGGGCCACCCGAGATACCGGCGCGAACGCCAGTCAGGTGACCTTCCACGCGCGCCATCAGGTCGCCATTGCGGTACAGCTGGCGCGATAACGGATAATGTGCGTTGCTATACCCCAGCTCATTGATCGGGCTGGAGCGCAGGTAATCATTACCATTATAGCGGATGATCGGTTGCTGGTAACCCAAAGCAAAACTTACATGATCTTTATACTGAGCGCTGACACCCAGTATCAGGTCTGTGCTGCCTTGTCCCGGCTGGTATACCATCGGCAAGCCGCGGCCTTTGCCATCGGTAAGGCTGGCATCGGTAAGACCAATTTCCAGGCCTCCGGTAAACTGCCAGCTAAATCCGTCGGCATACGGCAGCCAGTGCGTATAAGCTACCGTGAAGTCGCCAATACCTCCGATTTTTGCCAGTTCGCCACGGGCTGCATAATAAGGCAGACGCGTGTCTAAGTATCCACGCTCATGAAGAGGAATTCTCACTGCCGCAAACGGCATATTGATCACTACATCCCTGTCGCCCTTGGCAAATGTGTGCCCCAGGTTCAACTCGAGACGGTCGTTTTCGAAGTTTTCTGCGTCGAAGGCTAATCCTGCAGCTGAGCGCAGGCCGCCAATAGCCGAAAGGCCGGGGTCAGCGCTACCCTGTGCACCGGCGTTTAGCACGCCCAGCGACATAGCTACAGACAAACAAAAAGCGGAAAGATGTTTCATATTCAAAACAATAGTCTCTCAAATATAGTTTTATAAACTTGAATTTTATAGGCCCCTCTGCCGCTTTTTTAAAAGAAGAAAGCCACCGTGCGGTGGCTTTCTTCTCTATTATTATCAGTTCAATTAAACTTTCTGCTCCTGCGGCGTAACGATCGGGATGTTCTTTACACCCTTGATCTTCGCGAAACCACCCAATACATTCCGCAGGTTATGATACCCCTGGCGTTTGAGGAGAGACGCAGCGATCACAGAGCGGTAGCCGCCTGCGCATTGTATATACAGGTTATTGTCTTCGTTGATCTGGGCTATAGTCACAGGATCTATCAGTGTATCCACAGGTACGTTCACTGCACCTTTTACGTGTGCTGTATTGAATTCGCCCGGTTTGCGCACGTCGATGATCTCGAGCTTTGTATCGTGCGGTATATCCATAGCCAGTTCGTCCGGCTCTATATCGATGATCATATCCAACTTTTCCCCGGCTGCTACCCATGCTTCGATGCCGCCGTCCAGTACACCTTCCACATTGTCGATACCTACACGGGCCAGGCGCACCACGCTTTCTTTCTCTTTACCGGGCTCTGTTACCAGTACCAGCTTTTGCGTGAACGGCAACAGGCTGCCAGCCCACTCCGCAAAGCGGCCATCCAGCCCTATGCTGATAGCCTCAGGCACAAAACCTTCTGTAAATACAGTAGCGGGCCGCGTATCCAATATCCACGCGCCTTCTTTCACACGCAGCTTGAACTGGTCTACCGACAAGGGCTCCAGGCCTTTGGTCATCACATCGTCCAGGCTTTCGTACCCTTCACGGTTGATCTTCGCATTGATGGGGAAGTACGCAGGTGGGGTTGACAGGCCCTCTGTCACCACTTTCACGAACTCTTCCTTGCTCATATTCTGCAAAGCATAGTTGCTGGCCTTTTGTTCGCCGATGGTGCTAAATGTCTGCGGGCCGAGATTTTTACCGCATGAGGAACCGGGGCCATGTGCCGGATACACAATTATATCATCTGCCAAGGTCTTGATCTTGGTTTGCAGAGAATCGTACATCATGCCTGCCAGTTCTTCTTTGCTCAGGTTGCCGCTGAACAAGTCAGGACGGCCAACATCGCCAACGAACAGTGTATCGCCCGTGAAAACGCAGTATGGCTTTCCGCTTTCGTCGTGCAACAGGTAACTGGTGCTTTCCAGCGTGTGACCGGGTGTATGCAGCACTTTCAGCTTCACTTTACCGATAGCGAACTCGTCGCCATCGTTAGCTACCTGAACCTTGAAGTTGGTGTTGGTATTGGGGCCGTATATGATCGGTGCGCCGGTTTTCCTCGACAATTCGAGGTGACCGCTTACAAAATCGGCATGGAAATGCGTTTCAAAAATGTACTTGATCTGTACTCCCTTTTCTTCTGCCATCTTGATGTAGGTATCTACATCTCGCAGTGGGTCGATAACAGCAGCTTCGCCGTCGCTATCTATGAAGTAGGCTGCTTCGCTGAGGCAGTTGGTATATAATTGTTGTACGTTCATATTCTATTCTTATTCTTTAGTCCCTGCGGTTCATAAATATCAGGATGTAGTAGACCAATGTCGCTACCGCACTTATTGCAGCCACCACGTAAGTCCGTGCAGCCCATTTCAGTGCATCTTTCGCCTGGTCATGCTCCTCCCGGGTAGTCAACCCCGTAGATTCCATCCAGCGCAGGGCGCGGTGGCTGGCATCATACTCTACCGGCAAGGTAACCAATGAAAATATGGTGGAGAAGGAAAACAGGATGATACCTATCAGCAACACCGTCTGGTTGCCACCGCCGAAGCCCATGAAACCAATACCCGCAAGGATGATCCACTGCGAAAGTGTAGTACTGATCTGGGTGATCGGCACCAGTTTGCTGCGCAGTTGCAGCATACTATAGGCTGTAGCGTGCTGTACCGCGTGCCCGCATTCGTGAGCAGCTACTGCAGCGGCCGCGATGCTGTTACCTGCATATACGTCCGGGCTCAGGTTTACGGTTTTATCTGCGGGGTTGTAGTGGTCTGACAAAAAGCCTTGCGAAGACGTAACAGTTACATCGTAGATGCCGTTCTCGCGCAGCATGCGCTCGGCGACTTCTTTGCCGCTGAGGCCCTCACGCAGGGGAACCTCAGAATACTCTTTGAATTTTGATTTCAGCCTGTTGCTTACCAGCATACCCACAAGGAAGAGGACGCCGGCCAAAACATAATATCCTAACATTGTTCTTCTTTTTATGTACTCCTATCAAATTGCCTACCAATGTAAAAATGGCAGTTTACAAAGTTACCATATCTGCCTGATATTGATTGTTAATGACATCTATATTATGGCCATAAAAACGAACGCCGGGCAAGTGCCCGGCGTTGCTGCTTTCACGAGGATATTGCGCCCCTAATTACCATTTAAGAGTCAGCCCGGCCAGCCAGTTGAAACCGGCCTGCGGGAAGTAAAAATTCTCGGTTGTCAGTGCCCCACCATATTTGTAGGTGAACGTATAACCGTTGCTTTCATACATTTTGTTAAATATGTTGTTGAGTGCCAAACTGGCGGCCACCTCGCGGAACGGACGGATCTGCACCGCGTACCTGATGCGTACGTCGAACAAGCTATAAGCATTGATCTTGCGCGCGTCGTTCGAAGTATTGTCGAGGTATTGCTTGCCTACATGTTTAGCCATTAGGTCGAACTCGAAGCTGTTGCCTTCCGCCATATTGGTGAACGGTGTGAAGGTCAGGCCACCTGCTGCTATCAGGTTTGGTGAGAATGCTATGTCGGTCTGACCGTGTTGGATGGCTATCTGCTCGCCTGTAGGATTGTCGTAGTCGTCCTGGAACTCGGTGAAGTTGTCGATCTTGTTCTCAGAGAATGTCGCATTGGCAAATGCCCTCATCCATTCAAACGGCACTACGCCACCCTGTAACTCGATACCGCGCCTGAAGCTTTTGTCTACGTTGGTACGGGCATAAGCGCCTACGTCATTGATCTTACCTGTCAGCACCAGCTGGTCTTTATACATCATATAATACAGGTTGGCGGCTGCGCTCCATTTTTTCGTGTTCATTTCGTAGCCAACCTCTACATCTGTCAGACGCTCGGGTTTAGGCAGATTGACTACTGATGCTTCAAAATCATCCCTGTTCGGTTCTTTGTTAGCCACTGCCACTGAGCCGTATACCTTCTGGCGCTTGCGGGAACTGTTCTCTATAAAATAGGTCAGACCGGCTTTCGGATTGAAGAAATTATAGTCAACCGATGGCATGATGGTCGGGTTCTTCCTGAAACCGTTGATGTCGTAGTCAACACGACGGTATTGCAGGTCACCATAGGCGATCAGCTTTTCGGTAAGTTTCTGCTGGGCTTTCAGGTAAACGTTGATATCGTTCTTTTGAGACGTCAGGTTGTACCAGCGGTAGTCAACAGGTATGTTGAACTGCGCCCATTTCACGAAACCGTAGTGTTCGCCATCGTATTGGTTCCAGCCGCCGCCGAGTGTCAGTTGTGTCTTATTCTTTTCATAGATCAGCGAGAATACCGAGCCATAATAATAGTTATCAAGCCAGAGCTGGCGGGTGAGGTCGGTTGTAGTAACGGTGTCTGTGCCGCTGATGAAATCAGGCAAACCATAGTCGGCATAAGCATCGCCCATGCGGTATTCCTGGTAGTAGCCGCGACCTCTCGTCAGAAACAGCCCCAGGTGACCGCTCAGGTATTTGCTGAATTTGTGGTCAACAAATCCCTGGTAGTAATCCTGCTGGTAGTTGTCCGTTTGGTCATTATAATAATAGCCATCCGATTTCAGGCCAAGACCATTAAAGGTCCGGTTTGTTTGTAGCGAATCCTGGGGTACGCCGTTCCAGGCCTGGCCGGTTTTTTCCTGCCCGGTCATCATCATGAAGCGAACGGACGTGTTCTTATTAGCCTGCCAGCCTGCAATGAACTGCAGTGCTTTCAGATCGCTTGCAGAACGCTGCATATAGCCATCAGAGCTGATCTTCGACAAGCGAACATCAAACTGCAGACCATTTTTCAGCAGGCCGGTCCCTGCACGCAGGGTATGCCTCCAGGTGTTGAAGGAACCAAAGCCTTCGCTGATCTCGGCGCCTGCTTTCTCAAACTGTAGCAGGTTGCTGATGCTCATGGTAGCACCAAATGCCGCGCCACCGTTGGTTGAAGAACCTACGCCGCGCTGCAACTGGATAGATCCTGTAGAAGACGCGAGGTCGGGTGTGTTGACGAAGAATACGCCCTGTGATTCACCGTCGTTCACAGGGATACCGTTGAGGGTAACGTTGATACGCTGGCCATCAGTGCCGCGTACGCGCAAACCGGTGTAGCCCACACCCGCACCTGCGTCTGAGGTGGTTACTGCCGATGGTGTGTACTGCAGCAGGTAAGGAATGTCCTGTCCGAGATTCTGTTTCTCAATGTCCCTGCGCGAGAGTTCTGTTTTGGCGAAGGGGGCATCCTGTGTGGCCCTCAAACCGCGCACCTCTATGGGTTGCAGCATTTGTTGTTTCTGCCTTACAGAGTCGATGGTCTCAAGCTCCTGGGCAATGACTGTGGAACTGCCTGCGCAAAGCATAGTTGCGAGGACAATTGTTTGTTTTGGTTGCATGGCTGTTAATTTCATTGTTAAACAAATGAGGGGCGCCATGCATTGTTTTTCGTTCCTGCTACCAGCCACCTGTACGCGCATGCGAATGCAATAGTGTACAAATGGATGCGGCAGTATACGAGCTGATTTTCACTCTTCCCTAACCGGCATTACCCGGTCCAGGTTCAGCGGGTATGATCTCAGCCTGAACTTTTAGGCACCCCGATATCCTTTTATGGATCGTGGGGCAAAGATAATACGTCTGAACCTCAGATTAAAGCCTGAACCTCAGATTAGACTGATTAATTGGGATTGCGGCGGATTTTGGAAAGCGATATCAAATAGAGGATATTTTTCATAATGCAGGTTTTACAGGTGTTTCGGGGAAATAAAATGTTGCGTTTTGTTATATCGACATGGGATTTATTTCGTTTTTCGCGGTCATTTCTTGTTCATCCGGGCCGAAAATTCTGGGGTCAGCATGCCGTAGAGTTTCTCGTAGGGGATAAATAAGCTGATGGAGCCCTGGGCATAAGACGCGATCTCGTAAGGACTATAAACGAACGTCAGCCCCCTGGGGGTTATGTAAAAATTGCCGGCTACAGTAGGCGCATCCAGTTGCAACAACCGGTCGCCCAGCTTTTCGCCCGGTTTTAGTCTAAAGTATTTGCGGGCAGCTTCTGTCAGCAAAGGCCTTAACCTCGCGGTATCGCCGGCTATCACATCGTTCAACTTCCAGATCTTGCCGCGCTGCAGGTCGATATTCAAAAAATTGCTGCCGTAATTGCCATGTGCGCCACCTGTATAGCTGAATGTGAACGATTCCAATATCAGCCAGCCATCGCTATTAAACAATACCCACGTATTTAACCGTTCCTCCCGGTGTATATTGTAATTAGTATCCAGGTCCTTTACCTCTTCCTTGTATTCCCGGAAATATTTGTCGGCCATGCCGCGCATGCAGCTTTGAACATCACCAACTTTGCAGCCTATTGCACCAGACAATACAGAATCTACAAAAGCTTTATGCGGATAACCCGTAGCTTTCGGGACCACCGCCTGGTAAGAAGTGAAAGCAGTATAATCTTTTTGCTGCTCATTCAGTTTAGCTGAATCATCCAGGTAGGCAATATCCAGTTCTATACTTCCTGCGGGTTGTATTTCTTTCAAACGGATGGGATGTATTTTTTTGCGCTGTCCGTTTGCCCATTCCCCGGTCAGTGAATCTCCTTTGACGATCACCCTCCAGCCACCCGCACTTTCCCAGTTGGTTTCTTCTGTGGTTGTCTTTTCTGAGAATTTCAGACTGTCGCCGGTACCAGGCTCCGGCAGGAGGTTCAATATTTGTCCTTTAGCAGTGTAGTAATAGGCGCCGTGAAGCTCATTGCCATATTTATGAAGCTGTACCTGCACAGGTTGACCGGCAACAGTGCCGGCGTATTGTTTATACCACTCCCGCACAGGTACGGAGGTTGATGCATCGCCTGTGGGTACTTGCTGCCCGCTGTCTGTATGTTCTTTACCAGGACTGTTACAACCCATACACCAGAGCAAACCGATCAGCAAACAGTATCGCATAATTTTCTTTAAAACAAATATACAACAATTATACCATAATAAAAGCTAGTGAATTGCACCAAATGCCTGCCAATAGCCCTCAGTACATACGCAAATAAAAACAGGTGTCGAAAATGTAATATCTATCGATTGTACACTGAGTTTAATATTCCCTTAACTTCGATTTCATAAAACTTAAATGAAGTGAAAGCAAAATTACTCACACTGGCACTTGCCCTGGTGGCTGCCGGAAACTGTGCAACTGCGCAGCTCTGGTCTGAAAACTTCAACAGCGGTTTCCCGACCGGGTGGAAATTGTATGATGTTGATACCCTGAATCCACATACATCCACCAATTTTGTAGATACAGCATGGGTGATCCACATAAAAGAAGATAGCCTCGGCAATCCGATACCCGGCGATTCGGTGATCGTTTCAACTTCTTACTATGTTCCTGCAGGCACTGCCAACGACTGGGTGGTGACGCACTCTTTCCTCGTAGGCGCAAATACGGGGATCAAATGGGACGAACTGGCATCTAACGCATCTTTCCCTGACGGCTACGAAGTGTTGGTATCAACAACAGGCGACCAGGTAGCAGATTTCACTACCGTGATCTACAGCACAACAGGCGCTGCCAGCAGCGGTTATACAACCCGCTATGCCAACCTTAGCGCTTACAACGGCCAAACTATTTATATCGCGTTCCGCAACAATTCGAATGACGATGAGCTGCTGTATATCGATAACATCAGCACTTATACTATACCTGCCAACGACCTTGGCCTGACACAGGTGACGCCGTTAGCTTCGTCGAACCAGAGCTTCGGTGTTGTCAATTCAAATATTACGCTTGGTGGTACCGTATACAACCTGGGAACGTCAGCTGTTACTTCTTATGTAGTACAATACCAGCAAGGCGCAGGACCAGTAGTATCTAACACCATATCTTCGGTGAATATTGCACCGTTTACCACTGCTAACTTTACACTTCCTGCTTACACCCTGCCCGCCACCTACGGCGACTACCCGATACAAATGTGGGTGGAGCTGACCGGCGATGCCAATAACGCAAACGACAGCGGCAACACGGTATTAACTGCGAGCGCTTTTATGCCTGCCAAAAGGATCTTTGTTGAAGAAGGTACAGGTACCTGGTGCGGCTGGTGCCCAAGGGGTGCGGTATACATGGATTCTTTGTGGAACAACTACCAATCAGACGTAAGCCTGGTAGCAGTACACAACGGTGACCCGATGGTAGTACCGGTCTACGATGCCTTCATGGGTCCCCAAATTGGTGGTTACCCCTCTGTACTCGTTGACCGCGTAGAAGAAATGGATCCCTCGGACCTTATTGATGCCTATAATAATTACAAAGGCAATTTCGCTTTCGCGGATATCGCTCTTAGCTATGTGCCAAGTGCAGGATTTACATTCAGTGTAAAAGCTACGGTTAAACCTGCCATTGACCTTTCGGGCGATTACCGCCTGGCACTGGTATTGACCGAAGACGATGTACACGGCACAAGTGCAGGCTACGCACAGGCTAATTACTACAGCGACTATGCGCCGCTGACAGGAGCCGGCCACGACTGGTTTGCGGAGCCCAGCAAAGTACCAGCTTCAAAAATGGAATACGAGTTTGTAGCCCGCCAGATCGTGCCTTCGCCTACTGGCGCGGCAGGCAGCCTTCCGGCAACGATGACCGCAAATACTGACTACGATTACACTTTCAATACGACTATCAACGCAGGCCAAAAGCGTGATAAAATGCGCGCTATCGTTATCCTGATCCGCAACTCAGACGGCGTAGTGCTGAACAGCAATATCATGAGCGTACCGGTAGGTGTGTCTGACGTTGCTGCAGGCATCGAAGCCTTCAGCATTTTCCCGAACCCGGCTTCTGATAAGAGCGCTATCAAATTTAACCTGCCTGCGAGCGGTAAAGTGGTAGTAGCAGTAACCGATGCAATGGGTCGCCTGGTGAAAACCATCGCACAGGAAACGCTGTCTGCAGGTGCACACAGCATCGATATCAATACAGCTGACCTTGCTTCAGGCATATACAACGTAACTGTTCAGACTGAAAAAGGTATGATGACAAGGAAACTGTCGGTTGTTAAATAACCCTCGGTTCTCGACAAATAACGTAAAAAGCCCCGCACATGCGGGGCTTTTTACGTTAGTGTTTTTTGCCGGGACTAAAGTTCAAAATACTCTATCACGCACTCCTTCAGTATCTGCTCTTGTGCGGCCATGCCGGTGGTCTCCACCGATTGTACAGGCTCATAATGAGGCCAGCCCTCTTCATCGCGGCCGGTATATTCAAAATACCCGCGGCGGCTCAGGAGGCTGCATACTGCCACGTGCATCAGGTCCTGTTTCTGTTCTTTCGAAAATTTGCGGCGCGGCAGGTTGCCGAATTCGTTCACCCCTATGAGGAACAATATACTTTCCATATCGGGCAGCTTGCCGAAGCGTTCCAGCATCAGCTCCTCCACCTTGGTCCAGCGTTGTTCAAAGTTTTCCATAATTCCGCTGCAAAACTACCTGAAATACACGGAGTTTGGTTTAACTCATTTTTAACAGCCGCTAAAAAACCATCTGCAATATTTTTGAGAAGTAATATATTGCTTTAGTAATTCTGAATATGGAACCTGTAACATCGAATGTTGACATTCGCGAACTGAATGAACGCATCCACCAGCAGAGCGCTTTTATAGAGTTGCTGACCATGGAGCTGAACAAAGCAGTAGTAGGCCAAAAACACATGGTGGAACGCCTGATGATAGGCCTGCTGGCCAACGGTCACGTACTGCTGGAAGGCGTACCTGGCCTGGCAAAAACGCTAGCCATCAAATCGCTGGCAGCCGCCATACATGCGCGTTTTGCCCGTATACAATTTACACCCGACCTGCTGCCTGCCGACGTACTGGGTACCATGGTGTACAACCCGCAGGCGCATGAATTTGCCGTGCGCAAAGGCCCGATCTTCGCCAATTTTATCCTCGCGGATGAGATCAACCGCGCCCCGGCCAAAGTGCAGAGCGCACTGCTGGAAGCCATGCAGGAACGCCAGGTAACCATCGGCGACAGCACTTATAAGCTGGAAGAACCTTTCCTGGTATTGGCTACGCAAAACCCGATAGAGCAGGAAGGTACTTATGAGCTACCCGAAGCGCAGGTGGACCGTTTTATGCTGAAGGTGGTGATCTCTTACCCTAAGAAAGAAGAAGAGCGTCACATCATCCGCTACAACCTGAACCCGCAGGGTATGAGCAAGATCAACCCCGTGGTAAGCCCGGAAGATATTTTGAAAGCCCGCAACCTGGTGCGCGAGGTATATATGGACGAGAAGATCGAACAATATATACTCGATATCGTATTCGCTACCCGCTTCCCCGAAGATTATAAACTGAATAAGCTGAAGCCGCTCATCAGCTACGGTGCTTCACCACGTGCCAGCATCAACCTGGCGCTGGCTGCAAAAGCCTATGCCTTCCTGAAACGCCGCGGTTATGTGATACCTGAGGACGTACGCGCTATATGCCACGATGTAATGCGCCACCGTATTGGTATTACTTACGAAGCTGAAGCAGAGAACGTAACCAGCGAACAAATACTGAACGAGATATTGAACGTGGTGGAAGTACCTTAGTAGATATTTGATGATAAAATTAAAGCCTGGCATTAGCCGGGCTTTTTTTAATGTTATTACTTCCCCTCCTGGGAGGGGCGTAGGGGTGGGTGGCTCGCGATGGGAAAAGGACGACCGGTGTTATCTGTGCTCATGTTGTCTGGACACACCCCGCTAGCACACAAGGCTGCCGCACGCC
>JAJNBR010000294.1 GCA_021156265.1 Flavipsychrobacter sp. | reverse complement strand
GATACAGAATGCCAACCTGATGCTGAAGGCGCTGGAATACATCAAAGCATTTGATGGTGTATTGCTGCAGATCCCGGTTGAGAACTCTTTAGCTGCCGGCGGTTTGATGCACGAGGGACCCATATCAACAAGGCTGGGCATGCCCGGTATTCCTGAAATGGCTGAAACTGTGATGGTGCATCGCGATATAGAATTACTGAGGTATACCAATTCACGGTTGCATATTACAGGCGTATCCAGTGCCACTTCGATCGAGATGATCCGCAAGGCAAAAGCTGAAGGGTTGAACATAACCTGCTCGGTAACGCCCTATCATCTTGCGTTGAACGATGAAGCGCTTACTACGTACAGCAGCATGTACAAAGTTTCGCCCCCGCTGCGCAGCGAGGCCGACAGGAAAGCGCTGGTGGCAGGTTTGAAAGACGGCACTATCGACTGCATCGCGACGCACCACAGGCCGCAGGAGTGGGATGCAAAAGAGAAAGAATTTGAATATGCCTCCGACGGTATGAACATACAGGAGTGGGCATTTAATATAATATGGCAGGCTGTAGGTAAAAACATCGGTATCGGCAGGCTGGTAGAAGCGCTCGCGATAAAACCTGCTGAAATATTTGGCCTTGACCGCCAGCCGCTCAAAGAAGGTGAAGCTGCATCGCTCACACTATTCAGTACTACCGGCACGCAAGCTACTGACAAAATGAGGTCGGCTTCGCGCAACAATCCTTTTATCGGCGGCGAATTGCCGGGCAAAGTGATCGGTATTATCAACGGACGTCATTTCATTCAAAATATCTAAACCAAACACACATGCAACAAACACACAAAATGTACGGGCTCTTCACTGCTTTAGCACTGGTCGTGATAGGACTTGTTCTGCATTTTGCAGGCCTCTCCTCCGAAAAATGGACCGGGTGGCTGCAGTACGGTGTTTTCCTGGTAGGTATTTTGCTGAATGCATCTGCTTTCTCAAAAGCCAACGATCATCACATCACTTTCGGCAACGCGTTCAGCAGCGGCTTCAAAATGACTGCTATTGTTACCTTAATAATGATCGCGTGGACCTTGATATCACTGCAGATCTTCCCCGAAATAAAAGAAATGGCGCTCGATATAGCCCGGACAGAGATGGAAAAGCAAAACATGGGTGAAGAGCAGACAGATAAGGCAATAAAAATGTGGGAGGATAATTTTACCGTGCTGACCATCGGCGTCGTATTGCTCACATTTATGTTCTGGGGCCTGGTATTCTCCTTGCTTGGCGCCGCCGTCGCTAAGAAAAAGCCCCAACAACCAACTACACTGTAATTCCCTTATTTTAGCGCATCCATGCACACTGATATTTCGATCGTAGTACCTCTGTTCAATGAAGAAGAGTCTTTGCCCGAGCTGGTAGACTGGATAGAAAAGGTGTGCGGTGAACACGGCTATGCGCACGAGATCATCATGATAGATGATGGCAGCACTGATGATAGCTGGAAAGTGATCACGGAGCTGGCCGAACAATATCCAGCTGTCAAAGGCATTAAATTCCAGCGCAACTACGGCAAAAGTGCAGCCCTCAACGAAGGCTTCAAAGCTGCTTCAGGTAACGTGGTCATCACCATGGATGCTGACCTGCAGGATAGCCCCGATGAGATACCGGAACTTTACCGCATGATAGCCGCCGATGGCTATGACCTGGTAAGCGGCTGGAAAAAGGTCCGCTACGACAACGCCATTACCAAAAACTTACCTTCCAAACTATACAATGCTGTTAACCGCAGCATATCAGGCATCAAGCTGCACGACATGAACTGCGGCCTGAAATCGTATAAGCGTAATGTGGTCAAAAGCATTGAGGTCTATGGCGAAATGCACCGGTTTATCCCGGTGCTGGCAAAGGCCGCCGGCTTCCGTAAGATCGGGGAGAAGGTAGTAGTGCACCGCCCGCGCAAATACGGCCATTCAAAATTTGGCTGGGAGCGCTTCATCAATGGCTTTCTCGACCTGTTGTCGATCCAGTTTGTCAGCCGTTTTGGCAAAAAACCCATGCATTTCTTCGGTACCTGGGGCGTCCTCATGTTCCTGGTTGGTTTTCTCATGGCCGTGTGGGTAGTGGTCGAGCGGCTGATGATAGGCGTTGATTACGGCCTTACCAACAGGCCACCGTTCTACATCGCCCTGGCTACAATGATCATGGGTACGCAATTCTTCCTGGCCGGCTTTACCGCCGAGCTCATTTCCCGCAGTGCCGCCGACCGGAACAGCTACCTGATAGAGACCAGGCTCGGATTGCGGGACTAGCGCTGTCTTTACCCTTTTTTTAACAGTATTTCGGGAAGGCTTATTAAGCCTTTCTCGTTTATTTCCGTCAAATTTGCGTTTTCTATAAAGTTATATGCGCGCCATCCGTTTTATCGTTGCGGCCTTAGTTATCTTTTGTCCGTTTTTAGCAACACTTCAAGCCCAGGAAAAACCCGGAAAAATATCGGGTAAGATCATCAACGAGCTAAAGAAACCTGTTGAATATGCGACAGTAACCTTGCTGCGGCAGGACTCCACTGTAGTAAACGGCGGTCTCACCGACGAGTCGGGCAGCTTTGTTATCGAGCAAACCGGTACAGGAAACTTCCTGCTACGCGTCAGTGGCATTGGTTTTAGTACACGCACGCTGGACAATGTTACCATTACGCCTGCCGATCTTGAAAAAAAGACGGGGGCTATAGAAGTTACCTCCACAACGCGCATGATGAAACAGGTGGAAGTAACAGCCGAGCGCAACATGATCGAAATGACGGCTGAAAAAAAAGTGTTCAATGTAGAAAAGAACATTACTTCTTCAGGTGGTAGCGCAGCCGACGTGTTGCAGAACGTACCATCGTTGACAATAACTGCTGATGGTAATGTAACGCTTCGCGGCAAAGAGACCACGCTACTGATAGACGGCAAGCCAGCTACCTTACTGGGAGGAGATATTGCTACTGCCCTCCAGGCACTGCCCGGCGCCAGCATCCAGAGCGTGGAGGTCATCACCAACCCTTCTGCCAAATACGACGCCCAGGGCATGAGCGGCATCATTAATATCATCACCAAAAAAGACAAAAAAGTTGGCTTCAATGGCTCGGTAACTGCAGGTGCAGGTACGCGCGATAAATACAACGGCGGACTCAACCTCAACCTGAAGAACGAGAAATGGAACGTGTTTTTCAACAGCAACTTCCGCGATAACCGCAACTATCATCGTTCTACTACCAATCGAATTGATACCAATGGCGCCCGCTTCAACACATTTGAAGACAATAACCGCGAGTTCATGGGCTGGTTCAATACCATTGGCGCCGAATACACCATTAATGAAAAGAACACGATAACCCTCACGCAAAACCTGAATCGCATGCGCTGGGGCGGGAGTGGTGTTACCACCTTCAAAAGATTTAACGCAGCGGGCAATTTACCTTATCAAAAGCGTTTGTTCGACCAGGAAGGGGGTCCATTCTCTACCTCTACATCGCTCGATTATAAACACAAATTTGCCAAACCTTGCCAGGAACTGACCACTAATGTCACCTATGCGCAAATGTGGGTAACGCGCACGCAG
>JAJNBR010000046.1 GCA_021156265.1 Flavipsychrobacter sp. | reverse complement strand
TCTTTTACCAGCTCTATGATGCCCTTGTCTTTTTGCAGGGCTTCCTTGGCGAGTTCCGTGGTTTTATCGTAGCCTAATATTGGGTTCAATGCGGTCACTGTACCCACGCTGCGCTCCATGTAACGTTTCAATGTCTTTTCATTGGCGGTAATGCCTTCGATACATTGTTTACGGAACAGTGGCATCGTTTTAAAGAACAAGCCCTGCGATTCGAAAATGGCGACGGCTACAACAGGCTCGTAGGCATTCAGTTGCAACAGCCCATCCTGCGATGCAAAGGCGACTGTCACATCATTGCCAATTGCCTTAAAGCATACTTCATTCATCAACTCCGGCATCACCGGATTTACTTTACCGGGCATAATAGAGGAACCCGGCTGCAGCGGCGGAAGGTTGATCTCGAATATGCCTGTGCGTGGTCCGGAGGCCAGGAATATCAGGTCGCTGGATATCTTTGACAGCGTGATGGCCAGGTTCTTCAGCGAGGCTGAGTACATGACGAAACCCTGCATGCTGGAGGTGGCGGCTATAAGGTCTTTGCTCAGGTACATTGGCTTGCCGGTGATCTTAGCCAGGTGTACAGCTACTTTTTCGGCGTATCCCGGCGATGCGGTGATACCTGTACCGATTGCTGTAGCGCCCATATTCTCTTCATACAGATATTCTTCTGACTTTGCCAGTGCTTCTATGGCGCCGTCCAGCTGGGCACCGAATCCATGAAATTCCTGTCCCAGGGTCATAGGTACGGCATCCTGACCTTCTGTCCGGCCCATTTTCAGCAGGTCTTTGAACTGCTCACCTTTTTTATGAAAAGCAGCCGACAGCGCTTTGGCTTCCTTAATCACTTTGTCGTTATGCAACAACATGGCTACGTGCAAGGTAGTAGGGTAGACATCGTTGGTAGATTGACCCATGTTCAGGTCGTCGTGTGGTTCGATGGAGTGGTAGTCACCCTTTTTCTTACCGCTCATCTCCAGGGCGATGTTGGCCAGTACTTCATTGGCATTCATATTGGCAGAAGTACCGGCGCCACCCTGGTACAGGTCAACCAGGAACTGGTCGTGGTATTTCCCGTCCATAACAGCCTGGCAGGCTTTCTCAATAGCGGCGAGCTTCTCCTTGCTCATCCGGCCAACATCATGGTTGGCGCGGGCAGCAGCCAATTTCACCATGGCGTAGGCCTTTACATAATCGGGATAAAACTTTGTAGTGACGCCGCTTACCGGGAAATTTTCCAGTGCACGTGCGGTTTGTACCCCATAGTAGGCATTGTCAGGAATCTGCTTTTCGCCTAAGAGGTCTTTTTCTGTTCGGGTTTGTGCTGATACACAGTTGATCCATACGGACGCTGCCATAAGCACAATAAGCTTTGTGTAGATGTTCATGGTTGGATGATTTAGGACGGCCGGCAGTTTAATAGACAACTTTGAGCTGCCTTAGCTGCCAGTCAGAAAATGCTGTAAACAGCAGCAATAAACAAATGCCGATAGCAGCCTATAACAAAGTGTTTACAGTCATTCGTGGCAAAAGCCTGTATAATAGACCAATGCAACTGCCAATTTTTATAAGTATGGGTGTCAACAGCCGCTGAAACGCCCGGTTGACGCGTTATGTGACAGTAATGCAGGTATTATTCATCAATGGTGTAGACATATTTCCGCACGTACATAAATGCGACCGCGATAAAAGTATTGATAGCCATGGTTTCCAAACCCGTTACAACGTAACGGAACGGTCGGAAGTTAGTGCCGGCACTGCCAATAGTTTTCAATTGGCAAACGGTTTTGCAAATGTTGCCCGATGTGACGTCCATTTCTTTGGAACCCCTATATAGCGCGGTGTACCTTCGATTGACTGCTGAGTGTGATAGTTTGGTGCAGTAAAAAGTATCCCGCCCAAAGATGAACTACAAGCACGGCAATTCTTAACCATGATACCAGGTAAAAGCTATAATGAAAAATTTGACGGGGCCTTATCACCCTCTGCCGCTGCCTTCGGGCAAGATGCGGTCGAGAAAGGTACGGATGCGGATTTTGATTCGCTCCAGGGTTCCAATGTAGACGGGATAGACCTAGTTGGCGCCGGGTTGTATAACGAATACGGCGGCACCTTCAACCCGTCAAATTCTTTTTTTATCGAGCATACAGATCAGTTTGCTGAAATACCCCTCCATTAAAAATCCCGTACGAATGCCAGATATAAATACCATCACCGATTTAGCACCAGGTAAATACCCCATAACATTGTTGCGTAAAGTATTGAAGGACCGCATTGTTGTGTTCGTCCTGAAGTTTGCAGTCCTGTTTGCGATATTGTATTGGGTTAATTTCGGCATTATTGCCCTCCGCGTGCCCGGAGGTTATTATAATGAATGGGTGGCGCAGCACCTCGGTTATGCCGACGTATTAAGGACCGGGTTGGTACGTGCATCGTCGTGGGTGGTGGAGATGTGCGGATTTGATAACCGTTATGATGCTACCAGTGTCCATATCCCGGGTGTTATCAAAGTGCGGGTAGCTTATGTATGCATGGGTTTCGGGCTGGTCGCCTTTTGCTGGGCTTTTGTGATCGCCTACCCGCAGCCGCTAAAGAGAAAGCTTTTTTACATCGTGGCCGGAACCCTGACCATCATTACCTTGAATATTATCAGGATCGCCGGTCTGACCATGATCTTTGCTACCAAGGCCTTTAGTGTCGACCATGACGGTCACCATACTGCGTTCAATATTGTTGTTTACATTTTCCTGTTCCTGCTGGTGGTGAGAATGATGAACGAGGGAACGAAAAACAGGGCAGATGCAGGGCCAACAGATGCCTAGCTTATCGTCTATTTGAAATCCAGGTACATATGCTCGAAGTTGATGGCCATTTCACTAAACTGGCTGATCACGTCCTGGCCCATGTTGCCATAAACAGCGCCTGAGCGCGACACATCTGATGGAAAGGTGTAGACGGCGATGTCTTTAAGATTAGCAACATCATCGCCTACATACAGCCGGAAACGGTCGAGGACGAATACCGGAATATGCCGGCCGCCACCGGCGCTTACCAGTTTGCGCCTGTCGCTGCGACCATGGGTCGTGATATGTTCCTCGTGTTTTTTAAAATAGTTGCTGTAAAGATCTGTTTGCGCCGCACCAGTGTCGAACTTGAGGATAAGCACTTCATTTTTTTCTGTTTTTGTCTGCACCAGCGGTGTAAGCTGGTTGAGCGCCAGGTTCTGCACACGGGTATTATCAGGCGTTTGCGAAACGGTGATGGTGCCTTTTTTAGAAATGCGTATTTCCTTAAGTGCACTGATGACCGGGAATCCGATGATGCCTTTTATGGTGAAATCGATCTGGGAAAAATACAGCTTGTCGTCCGGCATTACGATAAACACGACATTTTGTATCACCGCGCTGCCAATTTGCAGGGTGTCGGCTATAGCAAGACCCGAACGTATCTTTTGTCCCTGGCCGCCTATCACTTCAATACTGGTATTGAGGCGGCGCAGGTTTAACACCGGGATCTCCCAAAGGTTGACCTGGTTGCGTTTAAAAGGTAGGGTAAAGCTTTCAGTATACGATACCGTTTGCGGAGGTACATCGTTCAATGATCCCCAGATATTTCTTGCATTGAGCAAAGCTGGTCTTCCTTCTCCGTGAATTTTGCCGAGCAGCGAGTTACTTACCGATGCGGCCTCACTGTACCGGTAAGTTTTCACATAAGAGTCCATGAGCATTTGCTCGAGCAGGGTGACCTGGTGCTCCGACCATGATCCATTCTTTATTTTCATGAAGGAATCTGCCCGGGCTATGGCCAGGTCGTTACGGTTGAACGCGTTGTTGACAAAAGCTGTATAATACAGTCTTGTTGCTGCGTCCAGCGAAGCTTCCCGTTTCGCCAGATCATCACGCAGGCTGAAGTAGTTGGCATTGTCAAGGTCGATCTGGAGATTGTTGTCTTGTGCCTGTACGATATGGGCGCAGAACAATGATATGATCAGAATGCAGGTTCTCATGGCTTTGACAGGTTTAGGCGATCTCGCAGCAGGTGTTTAACGTCTTTCCATTCCGTATCAATGATGCTGTACATAACGGTATTGCGAATGCTGCCATTATCGCGTATGCGTTCATTTCGCAATATTCCCTCAAATTTCGCGCCCAGCCGCTCTACTGCAGCCCTGCTTCGCGTGTTTTGTTCATGTACCTGGAACTGAACGCGTACGCAGCCCATTGTTTCGAAAGCGTGCGTGAGTAGCAGGAGTTTGCACGCCGCATTATGACCTTTACCCCAGTATGCGGGGTCGTACCAGGTCCATCCTATTTCCAGCTTGCGGTGCGCAGGAAACATGTTATATAAACGCGTGCTGCCAATGATGTTACCCGTTTTATTATCGAAGATCGTGAACGGATATTCTTCACCAATTGTCTTCCGCAACAGGGCGCTGCGCAGCTCGTTACGAAAAGCATCACTATCCAATCCGTTAAAGCTCAGGTATTCCCATATCTGCGGTGACTGTGCTATATCCAGCAGCTTATCAAAATGGCTGCCTTCAAGCGGCACCAGTTTGACCAGTTTGTTTTCAAGAAGTACCGGATGTTGTAACCAGGGCATAAAATAAAACGGCCGGCTAATGGCCGGCCGCAATATAGTTTTAATTGCATTGGTGAGTTTAGCAACTTTTGCGCAAATCTTTTGCTCTAAAAAAGTTGTTACGACTACTTGACTATCTTAATGGTACCCGTATTGGAAATATTCTCTTTTTCGTGCACCGTAATTAAATACATTCCCGAGGGAAGGTCGTTACCCAAATTAAACTGCTGCAGTTTAGTCGTAGACCTGAAGCCGGCCTGATAAACTGTTTGTCCGGCAAGGTTGGTAACAGACAGCCTGTAATCCCTGTTCGCCGGCAACGAGGCTTCCAACGTGAGCGACGAGCCGTTAATGAATGCATTGAAATCCAATTGGCTGCCGTAAACATTGTTTACATTTTGCGGGTAGGTCTCCTTTATAAGATACGATGTATTGTTACGGGTAGTGTTTGGCACCGGTGGCGAAGGGCTTCCGGAAACCATTATGGAGTCAATTTGCAGCAGGGGCGCCTTGTGTTGCGCATCGAACCACATATAACTCACCATATTGAGGTTAACGAGATAAGGTACAAACGTGTTGGTCTGTTTGTGTTCTACACGCACCTTCAGTACGTCGTTGTAGCTGCCGTTCGGCAGGTCGAGTGTGCCATGGCCCGTTACGCTTATGTTGCGGGTATTGATACCGGAGTTGGCCAATGTAAAGGACAGCAGCATCAGGGTGCTTGAAAAGGTGTCGGTTACATTCATGCCGAAGCTAAGCGGGCGCTGCATAGAAAGGGCAGTGTTGGTAAAAACACTGGATGCATTCATTCCTGCTGCCGATGAGTCTGCATACGCTACGGTATGATTGGTAGTTCCGGAGATAGTCATATAGTGTGAAACACTGTCTGACGTTTTTTCAAGAATGTTGGCGCCGGCGTGAGCACTACCTGCTGCCAGGTACGATACAGTGAGCGTGTCCATGCCGCCAAGCGCGGTGAGTGACGTGAAATTCCAGTTAATGCCTGCACCGTTGGCTCCCGGTGCAACCGGCGAGCATTTCCGGTACTTGATCGTCGTTCCTACTTTGTAATCCTGGACTACCTGTAAAACGGGCTGTGCCGTTGCCGCAAGGGGCAAGACCAGCAGTAATGAGTAAACATACTGTTTCATATGGGTGGATTTTGATGAGAAAGAACTTGAAGAACAATATAAAGTTAGTCATTTTTACATATAGCAAGAGCCGCAATGTCTTAGCGACTTTGCGGCTCAGCGTGTATTAATTGGCGATCAATGCATGCTAAACTTTGGTATTGAGCAGGTCTATCATCAGGTTGAATGCATCCATGGATGATGGATTGCTGAGTTTCAATGGTTTAATGATATAACCGGAGACACCCAGCTGCTTTGCGGCATCGTGATCGCTTTTTTCGTCAGAAGTGGTGATGATAAAACACTTCAGGTGTTTCCATTGTTCCGACTGCCGTATGATGGTCAGTAACTCGATACCGTTCATACGCGGCATGTTGATATCGATCAGTACGAAATCAGGAAGCCGTGGCGGTGTTTCGTTGCCCATGTCCGTCAACAGCTTTATGGCTTCTTCGCCATTTTTTGCAGTATGAAGCTGGTAAAAGATACCCATCTTATCGAGCGAGCGCTGAATATTGATCACATCAAGCGGGTCGTCGTCAGTTATTAGTATGTTCACTATTTTATCCATAACCATATTATTTTGACCATGTAAAAGAAAAAATGGAGCCTTTGCCGGGTTCTGAGGTTATCCGTATCGATTCATTTTTAGCGTCGAGTATCTTCCGGACAATAGCCAGTCCGACGCCGGTGTTTTCAAAATTGCCCTTATCATCAAGCGTCTGGAAGATCTGGAATATCTTATCGTGGTAGACCTTCGAAATACCAGGGCCGTTGTCTTCCACAAAAAACTCATACCCGTCGCCCAGGTCGCGATGATAGATCTTTATTTCCCCGTTTTCCTTGTCGTGATATTTAACCGCATTAGACACCAGGTTGGAAAAAACCTGGAACAGGGGAATCCTTTCAGTATACAGCGTTGGCATACCCGGCTGTATGGTAAACCGAAGTCCTTTTTTATAGGCAACGTTCTCCACTACTTCTTCGAGTAGCCGGTTCACATTTACCTCTTCAGTTTGCTTCACTTCTTTGCCAATGCGGGCATAGGTAAGTATACCTGCGATTAGCGCTTCGCCACGTACAATACGCTCCTTTACCAGGCGAAGGTATTCATTTACTTTCGGCGACAACTCATCCTTGTGGTCTTCTTCTATCCACGACACAACATTGTCGATGCCGCGCAATGGTGCTTTAAGGTCGTGAGAAACTATGTGCGCAAACTGGTCGAGTTCCTGGTTTTTTCGTTTGAGCGTAGATATATACTCCGACAATTTGTTGGCCATATTATTCAGCACCTTTGAAAGCGAGCTCAGCTCATCCTTACCATCGTCTGGTATATGAACCGAGTAGTTGCCTGCGGCAATATCGTTAGCCAGGTTGGTCATACTGAGTATCCGCGACGAAATGCGATGCGCAAGAAAGCTGACAATGATGAGGCTCACCAGCACCGACAGTATTGTCAGGTAAAGCGAAATCAGGCCGGTATTCTGCACTGAACGGGCCAGCACATCTTTCCGGTCATCCCGGGAAGCATATTCGTAGTTACTGAACTCGCGGAACTTATTGGTCAGTTTCGCCTGTATTTCCTTCTCCTGACCCGTAAGCAGCTTCTCCCGGTACATTTTCTGAAAGGCATGGAGATTGGTGTCATTGATGATCGATAGTGTTTTTGCCTGCCGTAGCGGGGCGGCAAAGTTGTCCATCCAGATATTGTTCAGCACGCTGATCTCTGTGAGCCGCTGCCGCTGGGAACTATCCGGTATCGTGGTAAAAAGCTCTTTCAGGATGGTCTCGTTTTCAATAGCGGCAGAGTCGTAAGACTGTATGAAGTACTTTTCACCTGTAAGCAAATAACCACGCAGACCGCTCACCATGTTCAGGATGTTTCGCTGAAAACGGGTGGTGCTCCTTACGATCTCACCTGAAGTTGATACAAATTCAACATTTGCTTTAACAGCCCGCGACTGCCTGTAGTTGATATACGTGGTTATCGAAAACAGCAGAAGAATAAACAGGAAACTAATAAATATCAGGTACGATATCTTCATGCAGGCGCGTACGTTGGGTTGTGTAAACTTAACGATTAATGCGCGGCAAAATTGGGTAATACTGCGCGCCCGGCGACTTAAATTGTCATTAAAGAATTGCTTTGCAATTTATCGTTATTGACAACCTGCTGATTATCAATGTGCGTTTCGGCGAATCGCTTTTCGTTGTAGTTTAATATTATGGCATAATGCTCAACACGTTATTTATAACAAGCAAGTATATCATTCATATCATAGCAATAAATCAGCATTTCTGGCGTAACTTGACACTGCAACTTCCAGCTACATGTTACTTGAACAACTTCGGTTACATACCTCTCCAGCCCATCAGCAGTTAGAGAAACTTTTGGTTCCGCGTATCAAAGGAGCCACCACCAAACAAGCCTATATCGATCTGCTGCTACTGTTTTACGGGTACTTTAAACCCCTGGAGACAGAAATAGATAAATACATTGATAAGGCATTAGTGCCTGACTATGAGCAAAGAAGAAAAGCCGATACAATAGTGTCCGACATTAATTATCTTTCCGGCGCGCAAAACGGTTTTAAATATTGCGCAGACCTTCCACTTATCAGCAATTCCCGCCAGGCCATTGGTGCCCTGTATGTGATGGAAGGATCTACACTGGGTGGTAAGATCATCAGGACGATGTTGATGAAAAACCTGCAGTTAGATGGCAACAACGGTCTTAGTTTTTTTGGTGGCTACGGAGACAATACCGGGGCGATGTGGACTGAGTTTACACGCATTCTGAATGATCACTTCAGCGACGGGGAAACAGAAGCTGAAGCGGTAACAGCCGCCAACGAAACGTTTATAAAATTTAAAAGCTGGGCTGAGCTCAACTAAATAATGCAAAAGAATTTTGACGCTGCCTTCTGTGGCAGCCTGCCTTTGAATTTCATTAACCAGGTGCAGCCATATGGCATGCTTGTCGTGTTGCAGAAAAGCAATTTGCAGGTGGTACAGGTGAGCCAGAATGTAGAGCAAATGCTGGGTATTACCGTGGATGAAATTTTGGGGCGCTCGTTTTCCGATTTTATTACAGCGGAGCAGTTTCAAAAATTACAGGAACTGTTCGGCTCCGGCACTACTGAAAAAATACCGTTGACCTTCACGTTTGAACGTAGCAGAAAAACTAAACAGTTTTTGGGCATTAGCCATGCTGCTGAAGATATGCTGATCATGGAGTTGGAGGAGATTCGCTCGGAGGTAAACGATTCCAGTTTTCTCGACGTATACCAGGAATTGAAACAGGGTATGGCGGTCATCAACAATGCAAAAAGCGTAGAAGAGGTTTGCCAGGCTACGGCGGAAGAGTTCAGGAGGATAGCCGGTTTTGATAAAGTGATGGTCTATGGCTTTGATGAGCAGTGGAACGGTACTGTGTTGGCAGAAGTAAAAGCCGAAGGAATGGAAACCTATATGGGTCTCCGGTTCCCCGCATCTGACATTCCGAAGCAGGCTCGTGAGCTTTATCGCCGCAATGCCTACCGGCAGATCCCGAACCGCGAATACCCACCGGTTAAACTGGTACCGGTTATTAACCCGGTAACTGAAAGTTTTACCGACCTCGCTTATTGTAATTTACGGAGTGTGCCTGCTGTGCATCTCGAGTATCTCAAGAACATGGGTGTAATGGCATCGATGTCTATCCGGATAGTAAAGGATGGACAGCTATGGGGCCTGATCGCCTGTCATCACCGGTTCCCAAAATTCCTCAATTACGAGGTTTGTTCCGTCTTTGAATTGCTCTCGGGCATCGTGTCTCAAAAGATCTCGATGCTGGAGAATGAAAAGGAGTTAAGCTATACTACTTATCTGAAAGGCGTGCAGTCTGCCTTGGTGGAACAGGTATATCAACAGGATGAATACGTAAAAGGCTTGTTGAATGGTGACAATACTATAGCTGATCTGTTGCAGACTGAAAATGTGGTATTTATTGATGGTGAAAAAATAGTTACTAAAGGCGACGTGCCTCCCCGGTCGGTGCTCGAAGAAATAGTTATGTGGCTACAGGGACTTGATATTAAGACTGTGTACCATACAACAAATCTTTCGGAAGTATACGACGCTGGTAGTCAAATAACTGGCATAGCCAGTGGCATGATTGTTTTGCCTATCAATCCCGGAAGAGGATGTTATATACTAGGATTCAGACCGGAAGTGATACAAATAGTGGATTGGGGAGGCAATCCGAATGAGGCCATTCATTTCGAGGAAGACAGGAAAAATTATCATCCGCGCAATTCGTTTGGTATCTGGAAAGAGACCGTGAAAAACACGAGTTTGCCGTGGACTAAAGAAGAAATATCAGTTGCAGAGAGTTTTAGAAATGTTCTCGTAGAATTTTCTTTAAAGAAACTATCTGCCTTATCGTGAAAGTTCATCGGGTGAAAAAGGAAATTATTGAAACACAAGATAACAGCGTTGTAACCGGAGAGTTAGAAAGCCTGTCAAAGGATCACTTCATCGTCGCCATAGGAGCTTCGGCCGGAGGGCTGGAGGCTATTCATGATTTTTTTGATAACGCCAGACCCGGCACTCACCTCTCTTACATTATCATTCAGCACCTGTCGCCCGATTATAAAAGCCTTCTGGTAGAACTGGTGTCGAAGCATACGAAAATGCAGGTTTTCGAGGCAAAGCACAATATGCAGGTCGAGAGGAACTGCATCTACGTGATACCGCCCAAAAATACCATGAGCATTGCAGACGGGCGCCTGCAGCTGACCGAGAAAAGCCGTGAAGACAAAGGGCCCAATACGGCTATCGATACCTTCCTGTTCAGCCTTGCCGAAGACCGCGGGGAGAATGCTGTGGCAGTCATACTTTCAGGCACGGGTACCGATGGCACCAAAGGTATTGCCGCCATCAAAGAAGCAGGTGGTTTTGTATTCGTGCAGGAACCTGAAACCGCCAAGTTCGACGGTATGCCCCGTAGCGCTATCGCATCGGACAATGTAGATTTTGTACTGGCACCGGGACAGATGCCGGTAGAGATCAATAACCACGTACAGGATGTGCCCCCAAATATTTTTGCTAAAGGACAGGTAGATATTGACCTGCTGGAACAGGTGTTCCGGTTGCTGCTGAAACATACCGGCTGCGACTTTAGTAATTACAAATTACCGACTATACTGCGCCGTATCTCCAGGCGCGTGGCCCAGCACGGGCACAAGAGTCTCAATGAATATATAGGCTTCCTGAGCCAGAACCCCGACGAGTGCAAGGCTCTTTGCAAAGACTTCCTGATAGGTGTTACCAGGTTTTTCAGGGATGCTGCTGCCTACGACGTGCTGGATCAAAAAGTGATACCGCAGCTGATAGCTGAGAAAGAAGAAGGCGATACAATAAAAGTATGGATATCTGCATGCAGCTCGGGCGAAGAAGCATACTCCATTGCTATCCTCGTTAATGAGCATCTTCGCAAGAGCAATAAATACCTTATACCGAAGTTCTTTGCCACCGATATCGATGGCAATGCCATCAATATTGCCTCAAAGGGTGAGTACCCCGCATCCATCAGCAAAGACATACCGAGTGAGCTGCTGGATAAATACTTCATCAAGCACTCCAGGAAGTACCAGATCATCCCCGAGCTTCGTAAGCAGATCGTATTTGCCAGGCATAATATAACAAAGGATCCTCCTTTTATTAAGAATGACCTGGTCAGTTGCCGGAACATGCTTATATACATGAACCCGGCGCTGCAAAAGAAGATATTGTCGACGTTGAATTTTTCGCTGAACCCCGAAGGCTATTTATTCCTGGGTTCCAGCGAAACAGTGTCTATATCGGACGAGAACCTGATAGAGATAGACCGCAAATGGAAGGTGTATAGGAAAGCGGACATGAAGGCACCCCGGCACAATGCTGTCGTTGCATCTGACAATAACGGGAGCCAGTTTTTACAGCAGAAAGAAGGTCTCCGCAGAGACGTTCTTTATGCAGAGGGAGCCATCTCCCGGACCTCAACAAAAGGCCTGGCCGAGGATCTTAAAGAGATCATCACCGAAGACCTCGGGTATATAGCCCTGTATATCGACAAGAATTACGAGGTCAAGGAAGCGGTGGGTGATTTCAAAAAATACCTGTCACTGCCGGAACAGAATATCAACCTGAACCTGCTGCGCATGGTGCCGCAGGAGCTTTCTACATCGCTTGGTATAGCAATAAGAAAGGCGTGGAAGGACAATAAAAAAGTAATTGTAAAAAAGACGCCGGTAAAAGGCCTGAACAAGGTAAGGTTGATCAACATCATCGTGCGGCCTTCGCAGGTGGAGATGTTTCCCTATACGCTTGTGATATTGGGCGAGAACGAAGAGGAGGCGGTAAAACTCAAACCGGGCATCAAGATATCTGAACTCGACCAGGTGCAGCAGGATTACATAGCAGAACTGAAAGGTGAGCTGAAAGAGACCAAACGGCATCTGCAGGCGGCCATCGAAGAGCTGGAAACAACCAACGAGGAGCTGCAGTCCAGTAACGAAGAATTGCTGTCGTCGAACGAGGAGCTGCAAAGCTCGAACGAAGAACTGCAATCGCTGAACGAGGAACTGCATACGCTGAATACCGAACACCAGCTCAAGATCAATGAGCTGGTAGAGCTGAATGACGATCTGAATAACTATTTCCGCAGTACCGATATCGGCCAGATATTCCTGGACGGGCAATTGCGGATACGCAAATTCAACCCGGCTGTTTCAAAACTTATTAACGTACTTGACCTGGATGTAGGGAGGCCTTTCAGCAATATCTCCAACAATATATACGACTACGATCTCACTGCGGACATTCAATCCGTAATGAATACCAATACGGTAGTTGAAAAAGAGCTGATGCTGAAGAATGGTAAGCACAGCCTGATGCGTATATACCCGTACGTGCGCCAAAGTAAGGTGAAGGACGGGGTCATACTGACGTTTGTAGATATTACCTCGATCAAGGAGCTGAATACAATTCTCAACAGCGTCTTCAACGCCAGCCAGAATGGTATCATGGCTTTCAGGGCAGTGCGCGATGAAGAGGGACAAATAGCTGATTTCGTATGGGTGACTGCCAACGAGACGACTGAAAAGATATTTAAAAAGACGAGTGCCCAGCTAATCGGGCATACGCTAAAAGATACTATACCCGAGGTGGCAAAAAATGGCCTGCAGGCAAGGTGTGCCAACGTAGTTGGCAAGAACCAGCCCATGTACTTTGAGTACTTCCATAAAGAGGGAACGGTGAGCCGTTGGTTTGATGTGGTAGTGGTAAAGATGATGGACGGTGTAGTTGTCACCTTCAATGATACCACCAGCAAGAAAGAAGGAGAAGATAAGATACGCACCAACTATAACGAGCTCGTTAAAGCTAAGGACGACCTGAAGAAGCTGAACATTTCGCTGGAGAAAAAAGTGGCCGAGCGAACGAAAGAACTTTCTCAGAGCGAGGAGCGCTTCCGCCTCGTGTCGAGAGCTACCAACGATGCCATAGTAGACTGGGATCTTATCAACAACCAGGTATGGCTGAGCGATAGCTTCTATAACATGTTCGGGTACCAGCCTGAAAAGAAAGAAATAAAACGTAGTTACTGGATCAATAAGATCCACCCCGACGATCGCCAGCGCGTAACACAGAGTATCGACAAAGCTGTTAATAGCAACAGCAAGCAGTGGAGCGAGGAGTATCGTTTCCAGACAGCCGCCAGCGAGTATGCTCACATACTCGACAGGGGATACATATTGCAGGACGAGTATGGTACACCTTACCGTATGCTGCATTCCATGATGGATGTGACCACGCTGAAAAAAGCACAGGAAGAAGCGCTGGAAAATATGAACCAGCGTAAGTTCCTGGCTGAGGCTATGCCGCAGGTAGTGTGGACCGCCGGGCCAACCGGGAAGATCAATTTCCTGAACGAGCACTTTACAATTTATACGGGATTGCCCGTGCAGGCCGGCAGGGAATGGAGGTGGACACAGGTGGTGCCCGACGGCTATATAAAATCTTTAAAGACTGCCTGGAAAGACGCCATCAGATCCGGGAATACCGATTTTGTACGCGAAATAAAGATAAAGCATAAAGACGGCGACTATAGGTGGAACCTGCTTCGTGCACGCGCGATGCGCAGTGCGGACGGAACGCTAAAGATGTGGGTGGGGACGATCACCGATATCAATGAACAAAAAATGGCTGCCGAAATACTGGAGCAAAAAGTAGAAGAGCGTACCATAGAACTGCGTCGCATCAACGATGCACTGGAGCTAAGCAACCACGATCTGCAGCAGTTTGCCTCCGTTGCCTCGCACGACTTAAAGGAGCCACTGCGAAAGATCCATATTTTCAGCAATATGCTGAAGGATAAATATGGTTCTTCGCTGGAGGGAGGAAGTGATTATGTGGACCGGATCATCAGCTCGTCGGCCAGGATGACCCGGCTGATCAACGACCTGCTCACCTTCTCACGCCTGTCTGTTAACTCGCTGTTTCAGCGGGTAGACCTTACGGTAATCGTTTCAGAAATACTGCAGGACCTGGAGCTGGCCGTACAGGAAAAGAATGCCGAAATAAAGGTTGGCAAACTGCCCATCATAGAGGCTGTTCCCGGCCAGATGCGCCAACTGTTCCAGAATATCATCAGCAACGCACTGAAGTTTACCCGTGACGAAGTAAGCCCGCTGATAGTTATAGAAAGTGCAATTGTCAACGAAGAAGCGGCTGACGGTATGGTGAAACCCGGGCAGTATTGCCGGGTTACGATCACGGATAACGGGGTGGGCTTCGATCAGCAATATGCTGATAAGATATTCACGATCTTTCAGCGCCTGCATACCAAAACCGAATTTGAAGGTACCGGCATCGGCCTGGCGATCTGCAAAAAGATCGTGGAAAAGCACAAAGGTCATATCAGCGCTGCCAGTAAGATTGACGAAGGCACGCAGTTCACCATTTTGCTTCCCGTGAAGCAGGATAACAGCGCATCTTAACGAATACGCTTATTTTAGCATCAGCCATGCTGAAATTCGTAGACCTGAGTTATTTCCGCCACAAGAACTACGGCAACCTGCCGGCGTTGTTGCAGGACATCGGCCTTTCGCTTGTTTATCTCGACCATTTAAAAAAACACGCCGATGTGCTGGTGATCCAGCACGGTCTGCCTGATGAGGAAATGGAGCGCGAGGGCATCAGGTACAGGAGCTTTCCCGGCAGCGACGGTTTCTTTTTCAATCCTACGCATACACATAAGTTTCTTAAGCAGTTGAAGCCGGATATAGTATTGGTGCAGGGGCTGATCTTTCCGGGGCAGGTTTGGCTGCTTAGGCGGGCGCTGGGACCTGAACCAGTTATTCTCTGCCAGCATCATGGCGGGCAACCATTCGTCAACAGCATCAAGCGTTTTTTTCAGCGGCTTGCTGATAAGGCCATCGACGGTTACCTGTTTACCGCAAAAGGAAACGCCCAACAATGGGTACAGGCGGGTGTTATTTCCGGCATCAATAAATGCCACGAGGTCCTGGAATGCTCCACACGCCTCAGGCCGGTGAATAAAGAAGAGAGCAGGTTGAAGCTCGGGTTTACCGGCTCCTTCAACTTTTTATGGGTAGGCCGCTTGAATGAAGGCAAAGATCCGCTGACGGTATTGAACGGATTTGAACAATTCTTAGAGACCCAACCTGGTGCGCGGCTGTACATGATCTACCAAACGGAAGAACTGCTGGGTGCGATAAAGGCGAAGCTGGCCACAAACGAAATACTAAACACCGCGGTCAAATTAGTAGGCAGTGTGCCCAACCGGGAGCTGGTTGCCTGGTATTCTGCAGCCGATTTTTTCATCTCGGGCAGTCATCACGAGGCGGCGGGCTTTGCGCTGATTGAAGCAATGGCTTGTGGCTGTATTCCTGTTGTGACCAGGATACCGCCTTTTCATACAATCACAGGTGGTGGTAAATACGCTTTTAGTTTTGAACCTGGAAACGCGGTCAGTCTTGAACAAACGCTTTCATTGCTGCAAACTATAGACATACAGGAACTCTCGCAAAAAATTAGGCGACATTTCGAATCGGAACTGTCTTTTGAGAAAATAGCAACGGACATACTGAAGATCGCCATAGAATTGCGGAGAAATAAACGATAATAGCGCGTCTTTTATATTTTTACGGTCGATGACACCGGAACGCAGAAACAGGATAACAAGTGTGCTTAACCGCAGGCAGCCCGACCTTACCGTCGTTTTAGAGAATGTACACGATCCGCATAATATTTCGGCAGTGATGCGCACCTGCGATGCAGTGGGCGTGCAGGAATTGTATGTATTGAATTCACGCATTGGCCAGCACAACCACTTTGGCAAAAGAAGTTCGGCCAGTGCTGCAAAGTGGCTGACAGTACACGCGTTTGATAACGTGGAAGCCTGTATGGATGCCCTGAGAAAGAGATACAAGAAGATATTCGCCACTCACCTCGGTACGCAGTCATCTTCCCTCTACGAATTGAACCTGTCCGAACCGGTAGCGCTGGTATTTGGTAACGAGCACTCAGGCGTATCTGAAGAATGCCTGGGACTTTGCGATGGTAATTTTATTATTCCGCAGGTAGGCATGATCAAATCGCTGAATATCTCTGTAGCCTGCGCGGTTAGTTTGTACGAGGCTTATCGCCAGCGCCAGGTAAAAGGATTGTACGATGGCGTTTGCAGGCTGCCTGGGCAGCAGCAGGCAACACTTGCGGAAAGATGGGGTTTGGAAGGGCAGGAAGCTCTGTAGTAGTTCTGCAATACAATTAGGTTCCTTCCGTTATCTTTATATCTAAATACTTCCCTATGAGATCCGGAACAACCCTCTTAGCTGTTTTTCTTGTCGCTGTTGTATGCCTGGTAGCCTCTT
>JAJNBR010000045.1 GCA_021156265.1 Flavipsychrobacter sp. | reverse complement strand
CAATATATATCCAATGCGGTACAGATCCTTTGTGTTTTTGATAGCGGTCTTCGGCCTTTGCAGTGTCGATCTGTTCCTGCGTTCCGGAAGATCAAGCCGACCGTCCGGTGCCCTCGCTTTGTATAGCCTCCTGCTTGACGAAAACCAGGCACCTGGTCCTGAGGCTATTGCGTTATCAGTTTCTGTCCAAGCCGAACCCGAAAATGTTGAGGAAACTTTTATGGCAACTGTAGTTTACGGGGTGAAATCTAAAAATCATTTAAATCCGGAGGATTGGTTTGCCAATATATCGAAGTAACTGCTGTGTTTTGAGGAAAAATTGGCAAGCCGAAACTCGGCTGAGGATAAGCTTGTGCTAAATTGTGTAGCGATCCGATGGCGAGCCCTCGGCGACACCCAAGAACTTTTTATTCACCAGTTAAAACAAAGTACTAATGAAGAAGTCAATCCTATTCTCATTGCTGTTCGGCATGAGCGTCATTGCTTTTGCACAAGGCGACCCCGGCGGAAACCCTGATGAGGATGTACCGCTGGATGGCGGTATAGCCTTTGTTGCTGTTGCCGGCGCGATGTACGGCGCAAGAAAACTCAAAGAGGCTCGGAATCGTAAACAAAAAGACAGCAGTCTAAGCAGGCCATAAGCCGGTTGTTTCCGATACATTTCCTTTTAGTAGCCTGACAGCATTATCTTTCTCGCTGCCGATGCTGGCGAATGTTTACTAGCCCAAGCTGGTAGTCCATTCGCAGGCTTCGGCAGTTGTTGTTTACGGGTGATCTTCTGGCCCGGTCTTCGCTTCTACCACATCCGTTATCGGTCGTTCAACTGATGAACTTTTTTGATCTCCACTTTAAATCCAGGCATTCCCTCTTGTTGAGCAGTGTTAGCTGATGCTTTATCATGCATGGCTTCGTTTTTTTGCTACTGCCCAGTATGTTTGCAATCGCTTAACATCATTTTTTTGTTATTGTGATGTTTTATTGCTGTATGGGCTCAACGATGTCGTTTCTTTTAGGTTATCTCTGCTCGATACATTTTATATGTTATTTTGAAGTTGTTATGAAGTTAAACCTTCGTAATGATGTATGCATTTTTCCATCCGTGGCATGCACAATGGTGATTATCGCTTTTTTTTCTGCTCATCAATAATGAAATGAATAATACAAAACGTTTTATTATTGGTGTTTACATTTATATGTTAAGACGCGGTTAGAAATAGGTTAAGTGCTTGCAAAGCCGCACCCAATAAACGTTTCAGAGGGTAAGTGACACATATTTTTGGTGCAAAATATTTTTTTTATGCGCTGCAAATATTTTACCCTTTTCACGATCATTTTGCCCCGCCTGTGGAGGTGTTAACGGCACCCCTATACCTGCCAATTTTATTGGTACCCCATATGCCACCGTACCTACGGGGACAAAAACCGCCGAGCTGAATGCTAGCTGGCCAGTAGCAGGCGGTTTCCCGAACCCTGTACCAGCAATAGGTGCCATTTACTTCAACGCTATGCCGACAGACCACGTATCGGGACCGCCTACTGTACCAACCTTGTCAGGTCAGGTGTACAAGGCGCAATATTGTTTTTACCATCCGACCGGTGCCAACCTGCCATCCTTAAAAGCGATATCGATCGTATATGTGGATCCTATACCGGACACTATATTGAGGGTGTGTTCTTATGATCCCGGCGGAGATCCGCTAATACCGCCTGTTATTACCAGGCAACCGACAGACCAGGTAGGATGCCTGGGTTATAAGAGCATATTTTCGGTAGCGGCTATTAAAGGTGAGCCTACCGACACTGCGATCAAATACCAGTGGATGAAGGATGGTGTAGACATTCCCGGTGCCACCGATTCTTTCCTGGTTATCACGGTAACCGCTGCAGATACAGGAGCAGACCGATATATGGTTCGGATTATATCGCAGCCTAGCCTGGCAATACAGCTCTCTGTACAGGTATCTTTAACCTTGAATAAACAGAAGATATGGAATGGTAGTGGCGGTACAGCATGGAACCTCGCAGGCAACTGGACGCCTTCGGGAATACCCGACTCAACCATGCATGTGTATGTAGCCAATACTGCTAACAAGCCGCTACTAAACGGACCACTTGACACAGGTCGTTGTAAATGCCTGACATTGGATACTGGTTGGGTTAACCTGATGCTACTCGGCAGGCTCGAGGTGGCGGGTCGTATTCAGCCGTTCATGGGTGGATATATCAATGGGGTGGATGGACAGCTGGTGGTGAATGGCACTGAACTTCCACAGGATCTTCCTGACAATGTGTTTTTGCAAAACACATTAAGAAGCTTAGGGTTCGCTAATATACATCGCGTCATAAACATCGATACACTGGATATTACCGGTTCTCTTTTCCCAATTTTGGATACGTTGATAACAAACGGACTCATTACGTTAAAGAGCAAACGTATAGCCGAAGGAGGAACCGCACGCGTAGCCGAACGTGGTCCGGGTGCTTTCGTATCAGGAGATGTGACAGCTGAGCGTTATATACCATGCAAAACCGTGCGTACATGGCGTGCGTTGTCTCCAATTACGTTTGGTCCACAAACGATAAAACAATCATGGCAGGAAAATGGCGCGCCGATTAGTAGTGGTGATCCGCTATTGTATAATCCAAATCCTGGCTATGGTACGTTTGTTACAGCGGGCCAGTTTTCCGGATTTGACGAAACGGATGGTTTTGATAAGGTGATGCCTCTTCATAACATTTTAAGGTGGGATGTACCTACTCAAAGCCTCGGAGGTCTTATTTCAAATACAAACATGCCATTGAGCAGTGAATCAGCCTGGTTCCTATATGTACGCGGTACCCGTGCAGTATTGCCGGCACCGGTCATAACAAATCCGGATAGCACTACGCTGCGCTCCAAAGGTGCATTACGCCAAGGCGATCAGCCTGCGATTATTGCGCCTCCAACTTTCTTTGTAATGGTGGGCAACCCATATGCTGCTACAATCAACTTTGCAAACATAGCTCCGCTTGATAAGGTCGGTCTCGGTGACAGGTTCTGGCTTTGGGATCCTGCATTAGCAGGAAGTTATAACCTTGGAACATATGTGTTATTTGATGCTTCAGCTGGTTATACTCCGTCTAATACTTCAGGAAGCTGGCCTCTTGCAAACAGCCTGGTGCCATCGGGTATGGCATTCTTTATACAGGGTGGCCTGGCCGGAGGTGCCCTCACACTTAGGGAGTCAATTAAAACAGGTAGCAACGATAACCAGGGTTTCAAAACAACTACCAACAACGACCGGCTGCAAATACAGCTTGCCTATATGAAAACTCCAACTACGCCTTTGGGTGCCGACGGTGCATTCGTAGTCTATGGCGATGCATATACAAATGCAGTTGATGACCATGATGCGCTTAAACCAATAAACATGGGCGAAAACATGGCAGTTGTGAAAGACGATAAAGACCTGGCGCTTGATGCAAGACCACGCATCAATAGCAATGATACTGTCCAGCTAAAATTATGGAAACTGTCGAAAGAAGTCTCTACTTACAGGTTTAGCTTTAGTCCAAATTTCCAAACAAAGGGTGTGAAGGCAGTACTTGTCGACAAATACCTGAACGAGAGTTTCACGCTGGATATGACCAAACCTACAAATGTTGATTTCCTTATAACTAAGGACAGCGCGACTTTCAAACCTGACAGGTTCTACATCGCACTGAGCGTTGATGCGGCTACCATTATTAAAGAGGTGCCTGACGGTGACATCGTTGTATACCCGAACCCAACCGACGCGCAACATATTAACATAACTATGAAGAATGCTGAAGGCGGACAATACACCTTCAATGTCACCAACGTAGAAGGTAAAGTAGTGCATGTTGAAACGCATGATCACAGCGGCAACACGATGACAAAAACGCTGAACGTGCAAAGCCGCCTGGTGCCAGGTAACTACTTCATAGGTATTATAAAGGATGGCCAAAGGTTATCTACACAGAAACTAATTATTAAATAAAAACCTAGTCACGATGAAAAAGATAATCTTAATAGCTATCCTGCTGACCGTAAAATTCATTGCCTTTGCGCAAGGCGATCCGGGGGATAATCCCGATGCGGACGTGCCCCTTGACGGAGGAGTACTCTTTATGGCAGCCGCAGGCGCAGCTTACGCAATAAAGAAGCTAAAAGGGTCGAAGACGCCTCGATCTGAGAAGTGATCATAAGGGAGGGATGGTTTGGCGTCATTTGCACGCGCGATCCATTGCTGTGTACCTGCTACTTTCGGTTTTTTTGTGGCGGGTGCACAGCTTTTTTTATTTCATCTTTTCCTTTTCAGCTTGTAGCTGGAATAGTTTATCTCTCAATTTAGCGGCTTCCATAAAGTCAAGATCCTTTGCTGCTTTCTCCATGCCTTTGCGTGTGGCAGCTATCAGCTTATCCAACTGGGCTGCTGTGCGGTATTCAACTTCATCTTCTGCAGCGCGGCTTAGTTCCTGGTGCACTGCATATTTACTCTGCTCATCATAGCCTTTGATATCGAGCACCGAAGTTTGCTTGAATATCTCTTCTGTGGACTTGCGTATGGTGCGCGGTGTTATACCGTTTGCCTCATTATACTTTACCTGCTTTTCGCGACGTCGGTCGGTTTCATCGATGGTCCGTTGCATACTATCGGTCATCTTGTCGGCGTAGAAGATCACCAAGCCGTCCACGTTCCGAGCCGCACGTCCTGCCATCTGCGTCAGCGATCGTTCATCGCGCAGGAATCCTTCTTTGTCGGCATCCAGTATTGCCATCAATGACACTTCGGGCAGATCAAGACCTTCGCGCAGCAGGTTCACACCTACTACTACATCAATATTACCTAAACGCAGATCACGCAATATCTCCACACGCTCCAGTGTATCCACCTCGCTGTGTATATAACGCGAGCGGATGTTGATGCGTCCCAGGTATTTGTCCAGCTCCTCAGCCATACGTTTCGTGAGTGTGGTTACCAGCACACGGTCGCCCTTCTTTATTCGCTTATCTATTTCATCCAGCAGGTCGTCTATCTGGTTGATGCTGGGACGTATCTCAATGGGAGGATCTAATAAACCTGTTGGCCTGACGATCTGTTCAGTAAATACACCCCCGCTTTGCTCCAGTTCATACTTGCCCGGTGTAGCGCTTACAAATACTACCTGGTTCACCAGGTTTTCAAACTCGTGGAAGTTGAGTGGCCTGTTGTCGAGTGCGCTCGGCAGACGAAATCCAAAGTCCACCAGGTTGAGTTTGCGGCTGCGGTCGCCGCCATACATACCGCTTATCTGTGGCACTGTAACGTGGCTTTCATCCACTACCAGCAGGAAGTCGTCGGGAAAGTAATCCAGCAAGCAGAATGGTCTCGTGCCCGGGTTGCGCCTGTCGAGGAAACGCGAGTAGTTCTCGATGCCGGGACAAAAGCCCAGTTCCTGTATCATCTCCAGGTCATAGTTCACACGCTCTTTGATGCGCTGCGCTTCCAGCGGCTTGTTGATGCTCTTAAAATAGTCTACCTGCCTGGCCAGCTCATCCTGTATCTCGTAGATGATCTGGGTCATCATGTTCTTCGGGGCCAGGTAGAGGTTAGCCGGGAAGATCGCTGCATTCTGCATGGTGCCAATGCGCTTGCCGGTATCTGTCTCAAAGCTCTCTATCTCTTCTATCTCATCGCCAAAGAAGGTGATGCGATAGCCATAGTCCACGTAGGGCAGGTTGATATCCACCGTGTCGCCCTGCACGCGGAAGGTTCCCCGCGTAAACTCTCCCTGGCTGCGGTGATACAGCGCACTCACCAGGTTGTGTAGAAAGCCGTTCCTGCTCATTTGCTCACCACGGTTGAAGCGGATGATGCTGTTGGCATACTCAGTTGGATTACCCATACCGTATATGCACGATACCGAAGCTACGACAATGATATCCCTTCGTCCGCTCAGCAGGTTGCTGGTGGCCCGCAGCCTCAGCTTCTCCAGTTCCTCGTTTATCGACAGGTCCTTTTCTATGTATGTGTCCGATGTCGGGATGTAGGCCTCGGGCTGGTAGTAATCGTAGTATGATACGAAGTACTCTACCGAGTTGTTGGGAAAGAACTGCCTGAACTCGCCATACAGCTGGGCCACCAGGGTTTTATTGTGTGTCAGCACCAGGGTGGGCTTGTTCACTTCCTGTATCACGTTGGCCATAGTGAAGGTCTTGCCGCTGCCGGTAACCCCCAGCAGTGTTTGGAATGGTTCTCCTTCTTTTATGCCCTTCACCAGCTCGGCTATCGCCTGCGGCTGGTCGCCTGCGGGCTGGTAAGGGCGCTCTATACTGAACATAGACCACAAATTTACTGAATCCCGCAACTCGTCTCTTTCAAATGCGGACGAGTCTCTAAACATTGGCAATCACCTAACTGCCTTTCGCCTTTTACATCCTGTTAACAACGCTTGCAATTTTATTTTATATTTTTGATTCCTATTTTTCGCCAAGAGGCCTGATTATGAAGAAGAACTATACCCGCCCCATATTGATCCTTACATTCATTTTGTTTTCGAATGTTGTCGGTTTTGCACAGGTCACCACGACCTTCAGCTATACCGGCGGCATCCAAACCTACACCGTGCCTAACGGTGTTACCTTTCTGGATGTGACCGTAAAAGGCGCTGAAGGCGGTACCGGCACTGGCAGCGGGGGCGGTGCAGCGGGCGGACAAGGCAGCATTGTATCGGGAAGACTTACCGTTACTCCCGGAACCATACTTTACATATCTGTAGGCAGCGCGGGTACCCCGTTCAGCGCCGGCTTTAACGGCGGCGGCAACCCCGGCACCGGTGGTAGTGCCGGCGGTGGCGGCGCTACCGACATCCGCATTGGCGGTACCACTACCAGCAATCGCGTAGTAGTAGCTGCAGGTGGCGGCGGCGGCGGTGGCGGTGCACTCACCGCTTTCGCGGGCGGCGCAGGTGGCGGTGGTACCAGTGGCAACGGGCAGGACGGTGCTCCATCTGGCACCCTTGGCGGCAAAGGCGGCACACAGGCCGTGGGCGGCCCGGGTGGCGGCACAGCCTTTTGTAGCGGTTCCGGTGTGGCAGGCAATATGGGTAGCTTCGGGCAGGGCGCCAACGGAGCAGGTAACGGCGGCGCAGGCGGCGGCGGCTTTTTTGGCGGCGGCAGCGGCGGTACCAACAGCGGCGGCACTTGTAACAATGGTGCAGGCGGCGGTGGTGGCGGCTCGTCTATGATCAGCTCCAGCGTGGTAAGCAATGCTGTCATGACACAGGGAGGTAATACCGGCAACGGAACCGTGACCATCATAACACCACAAGCGCCAACGGCTACCACTAGCATAGCTCCTCCACCTACCATCACCGGGAATACAGCTACTGTGACCGGTGTTGTGGCTGACAACGGAGCAAATACCAGCGTGGTATTTGAATACAGCAACAGCCCGGGACTGAGTACCGGCGTAATGACAGGGCTGGCAACACCGGCTACCGTGAACGCCGGTGACGGGGCAACTGCCGTTACCGGGACGCTTCCCAACCTGCTGGCCAATACTACTTATTACTATCGTGTCAAGGCACAGAACTCTGTAGGCATCACCAACGGCGCTATCCTGACCTTTACCACTCCGAATACACAACCAGTACTGATCTCGGGACCTGCGCAGACTATTACCATGTGCCAGAACACCAAAGACTACCAGCTTTCTTCGCTGCTTCATGTAAACGATACTGACCCCGCCCAATCCATAACCTGGAGCGTAGCTTCTATGCCCGATAAGAACGGCAGCCTGGGCGGTTTCTCCAGCGCCAACACTTCTGTGGCCGGCAGCTCCAATATCAGCCCCGGCAATGCCATTACTTATACGCCGATCACCGGCTTTAAAGGAACGGAGATATTTAAGATACAGGTGAGCGATGGCAAGGCAAGCGATACCATTACCTTTACCGCTACGGTCAACCCGCTGCCTGCGCCCATTATTACGCGCAGCGGGCCCGACCTGATGACCACCAGTCCTTTTGCTATATACCAATGGTACCGCAACACCATAGCCATTGTTGGTGCTACCAATCAAACCTATACTATGACCGAAGGCGGCGACTATACAGTAACGGTTACGGACAATAATGGCTGCATCACCACTTCCAATATTTATAAATACCCAACAGTATCGGTAGATGAAGTAAATGCGGGAACTTTTCATGTATACCCCAACCCGGCCACTTCCGTATTGTTTGTAGAAGCGCCGGCCGGCAGCAGCATCAGCATTATGGCCATGGACGGCAAGCTGGCTATTGCGCAGGCTGCGGGAAGGGTTGATGTAAGCGGTCTTGCCCCTGGTATTTATGCCTTGCGTATATACGGTAACAATGGCGCACTGCTCCACACCCGCAAGCTTGTGAAGGTTGCGGAATAAGTAGCCACATAAAAAATCACAACCCCCAATATTGAAGGTTGTGGTTTTACATGCTGATAGGGTGTGAGTGGCCATAAATATTATCTTTTCTCTTCGGAGTAGTGTTTGCCCCGGCTATCGGTTGTGGTCGTGGTGATCGCGGTCGCGGTCACGCTGGCGGTCGTAATCCTCCTGCTTGCGGACGTGGGCATTCTCGTCCTTTTCCTTGTTAATGTGGTCAATACGTTTTTCCAGTTCCTCTTTACTGATGACCTGTTCTTGCCGGCGCGCTATTCTAAGCCTCCTGTTTGGATCTCTGTCTCTCATAACCTTCCTCCTTTTTCTTCCAACCTTACCAGTGTAAAACTCATACCAGCAGGGGTTAAAGCGTTCTCTTTTAACTATTTGTAAACCATTCTCTTAAATGATTGTCGTCATCATATGATACAGGTAACAATTGTAATTACATATATTGCGAGTGCAGTAATGGGCATGGGCCTGTTATTGTTATTTTTTTGTTTTGTAGAGGGGCGTTTTCTAACGCCTCTAAACAAACAAAAGCCGGCCGTGACCGCCAACACGACCGGCCCGGCCAAGCCGCTCCGGTAGCGCCTTTCCCCTTGAAACTATTACAGGATGATACGGTTTTTCCCTGTGTTTATTTTGTCGGTCCCGAATTGCTGAGCTTATTGTGTGAAACTGCTGAGACAGGGGTTTTCGGCTCCAATTTGTTACAGTTTGTTCGCTTTTTTTCATGTCTTTTAATGGTGCTCACCCGCGGGGTGATGGCGGTTTTGAACAATACCAGCTCTGAATACTCAGGCAGCCAGGTTGTCGATTCTGGTATAGATTTCCGGCTTTTCGGGAAAAGAAAAAAACTTGCCCTTGATGGTGGACACACGAAGGTGGATCGTATGAGAGCGATATAGGTTTCACGGCGCTATATTTCTATAGCAAATATACGCTTTTTTGATGATTTGGGCAATTGCCACAGGAAGGCGCTATGCCGGTGTGATTTACGATTTAGCACGCTGCCATGCGTTTTTTCCTTGTTTGAAGAGTTGGCTTTCCTGATTCCGGAGGTTCATACGCGAAGAATGTCAGGGTAATGATCACTTATATCCTTGCTGGTTAACAAACTCAAACGCATAATTGTGGTAGAAAATACCGTTAAACAACTCTAAAAGCATTTGCCCATTTTTTTAAAATTTGAAAAAAAGAACTCGTTGATGTTTTGAATATACAGACACGCAGCTTTTTAAACTACCACTATGTTATCCTTTGTCATCACCTTCACGTACATGGGCAGCCCGATCATTTTCCGATTGGTAAACGGGGACAACCTTGCTACGTCCTGTTTCGAAGTATCGGTCATCAACAACACGTCGTTGCCATCGTTCACTATGCAGTTTTCTAATAAGGAATGGAAGATTGTCGCTCCCGACCCATTGCCTGAAGAAATGCTGGGACTAGAGTCAAAGCTGGGAGGTATGGTCAATGCCTACCTTGAAGGTATAGATCAATGTCCATAGGGCGCATGTTTAAGGCGGATCTTTCGGACCTGTCTTTCGATGTGCGCTTTTCGCGGGGGGTGGAATGACCTGACGGCACTGGAGTTACCCCACGGATTACCGGCAAGTTAGCAATAGCTACCGCTCATGATCTTGATTAATAACGCACAAAAACGCGCCCCGCTTCATCAGCGGGGCGCTAATATAAATGATCGGCATAAACGCCTACCTAATTTTTGACGTGCGTTCCGTTGTGGCTTTTTTCGCCCAGTATAGCCAGTACGCGCTCGCGGGCATCATGTGTCAGCCCCGCCAGTTCATGGCTCAGCGATTCCATCAGGTGCGTCAATCGGGTGCCTGTGCTGCCGGCAAATTTTGTCCAGCTTTCTTTCCATTCTTCCGCCTGTGTACCCAGGTCGTCGGTCATTTGTTTACCCTTCTCGGTGCGCGACAGTGCATACAGCAGCGCTGCTACGCCTGCCACGCCTAATAGTATTACAGTACTTTTTTTCATAGTCCTTTCAGTTTACAGGGGCTTGTCCCCTTACTCTGCAAAACGAAAAAAGACCATGCCAGCTGCTTAGCTGCTAAAAGTGGGCAAATACAGTCGCTCTATGGCACGACTTTGACTAAGACCTCTTAGCCATGAAAGGTTGATTATGAAGACAATACTCATCTGTTCGCTTGTTTCAACAATTTTTTTTGTGAACCATCAATTTAAACTGTTATGAAGAAATTACTACTAACTGCTGCTTCTGCACTTCTGTTTGCAGGTTCGGCAAATGCGCAAGTAAGGTTTGCTCCCGAGGTGGGTTTTAATATGAGTAAACTCAACTACAATTATGATTTTGATGTTGCTGATGACTGGGATGTGGACGATAAAAGCTTTACAGGGATTCGCACCGGTGTGGCCGTAGATATCTGTATTGCTAACCATCTTACGCTTCAGCCGGGTATCTACTACAGCAGGCGAGGCGGAGAACGAAACTTCACTTATAGGGCTAACCGGCCGGCTATAACCCCATTTATCGACCAGGATCGCGTTCTTGGTAATCGTGTTATTCTCGATGGATCTGCGGTACAGCCAATAGTGATCCTGAGCTACATAGAGATCCCGCTTTTGCTTAACTACTATTTCGATGCTGGTCCCGGTCAATTTTTCATTGGCTTAGGCCCTACATTCAGCTTCAATGTTGGGAGCGATCTGCATCTTAAGGTCAACAATCCTAACAATGGCGCTAATTTCGACGAGGAAATTGACTTAAACGACGGAGACGATCGGCTTGTGGGTGGTACCGACATAGGTCTGATGGCCAATGCAGGTTATGCTTTTGACTTTGGCCTGTTTGTACGTCCATTCTACAACTGGGGTCTGTCTAACCTCTCGAAGGATGATGACCTGTACACAAATATCGATATCAACACCAGGACGTTTGGCGTTGGTTTTGGCTGGTGGTTTGGCGGCAAAAACAAATAATAGAAAAGTAAAAAACATAGATTCCATATTTTCAAGAATGCAGCCCCGGACCCACCGGGGCTGATTTTTTTTTGTAGACATGACCTAAGAAAGGAAGCAGGAGGCGAGTGTGCTGTACAATTTTCCTATTTGGTTTATTTTCTGCGCGGCATTACATGTGTCTCAAACTGAAGGGATTAAAAGAACATCTCTCCCCAGATGATACCCGCTACCCACAATAACTACTTATCCGGGGCACGTTTTTTTTTAACATTTCGTGACCATCTAAATTGATAACTAATATGAAGAAATTACTTACACTAGCCGCTTCTGCACTGCTGTTTGCAGCATCGGCCAATGCTCAGTTGCGATACGGGCCTGAAATAGGCCTGAACATCAACAAGTTCGACTTCGATCCGGACCTGGGCGATGAATCGACTAACATGGGTTTGCGTATAGGCGCTGCTATGGATATTTGCCTGACCAGCCACCTGACGATACAGCCCGGTATCTATTATAGCATGAAAGGCGGCGAAATAGACGGCAGCTTGCTGGGATCTACTTTTGAACAAAGCTGGAACCTGGGGTATATAGAAATTCCCCTGCTGGTGAACTATTATATAGACGCAGGTCCCGGCCGCTTCTTTTTAGGTCTTGGTCCCACAGCGGGTATAGCTGTGAGCGGGGAGGTAAAGGACGCAGTAACCACCGGTGGCGTAACTGTGAAGGACGAACAAGAAATTGAATTTGGTGACGCTGCGGGGGAACTTGACCGCACAGACATCGGCCTGATGTTCAACATTGGCTACGATTTCGATATGGGTCTGTTCATCCGCCCGTTCTACAATATGGGCCTGTCTAACCTGTCGAATGACACCGGGGTAGAGGTACACAACCGCACTTTCGGTATTGGTGTTGGCTGGTGGTTTGGCGATGACTTATAACAGTACTAGATCAACGATATTTCATTTCCATGAAAACAGCCCCGGGTAGAGCCCGGGGCTATTTCTTTTTTTGGGAGAAGAGTCAGCAGTTCACCCATTATTGCGAGAAGTATGAAAACATTAAATCTCCTGAAAATCAGCTACTTATTTTGCTGATATAGGGTAAATAATCCGTACCTTTAATATAACCTTTACCGAGCATCTACTAGGATTATAAACGGCCATGCCCGATAAAAAGAGGGGAGTGATAGTGATGCAAACTTATTTTTTCCTGTTCTCGCGAAACGAGATACTGAGCTATAGCCTGGTGCATTTTCCGCCAGACTTCGAAGGGGATCTTAGTTACAAATCGACAGCAAACTACCTGGTATCTGCTTATGTACGTGCTTATGATGAGGCTAGCGCTAAAGGCGTGGTCGCCGATCTGCTGGAAGCCTTTGTAGCTGCAAGGTAGCAGTTAATCTTCCTCAATATGTTTCACTATTGCCTCGCTGATCTCCGCTTCGGCCTGCTTCAATTCTTCAGGCACATCAGGCGTCACAAAATGAAATTCAGTATCAGCGCTGTTATCGCTGCGTAATTCATACTCTCGGGTATAGTCGCCCGTTGTGGCGCACATGAGTATGTACTGTCCTTTTTCATCTTCCATGGTTTTAAATCCACAAACTGTGTGCTTGCCGTCTATTGTAAAATCCATATCGAACTGCACTTGTTTCATGTTGCGTTGTTTTACTGACGAGTAATAATTGTGTGCCAGAGATTGTACGAAGTGGTGAAACCGATACGTTGTTAGTTTTTCCGTCACGGCAAGTAGGTACGACGATGCAATCTCACGCAATAAGGAGTTGTGGGATGGAAGGCAAAAAAAATCCCCGCCTTTTGAGCGGGGATCAATTACATATCTGAACAGGTTTTACGCCTGTACTACTTCAGTTTTGAAATTGGCAAGGTCGGCAAATTGGTTTACGCGCTCGTCGATCTCAGCATGTGTCAGTTCTTCCAGCCGGTTAGGACCGAATTTCTCCACGCAGAAAGAAGCCATTGCAGAACCCATGATAATGGCGGTCTTCATGCCTTCGAATGATGTGTCGCCTGTACGGGCAATGTGACCGATAAAGCCACCTGCAAATGTATCGCCGGCGCCTGTCGGATCGAATACATCTTCGAGCGGCAGGGCTGGTGCGCTAAATACACGACGGCCGTGGAACAGCAGAGCGCCGTGTTCGCCTTTCTTTATAATAAGGTATTTAGGTCCCATAGCCTGGATCTTCATCGCAGCTTTAACCAATGAGTGTTCACCGCTCAGCTGGCGCGCTTCGCTGTCGTTCACCATCAGCAGGTCAACCATACCCAGTACTTCTTTCAGTTTATCGAGGGCGATGTCCATCCAGAAGTTCATCGTGTCCATGATGATGAGTTTCGGACGGCTCTTCAGCTGGTTGATAACGCTGATCTGCACATCGGGTGAGAGGTTGCCAAGCATCAGGTATTCAACATCTGTATAGCTTCCAGGAAGTTTTGGATCGAATTGTGCGAGTACGTTCAGTTCAGTAACCAGCGTATCGCGGGTATTCATGTCCATATGGTAGCGACCGCTCCAGAAAAAGCTCTTGCCGTCTTTCACTATTTCAACACCTTCCAGGTCAACACCGCGGGCAGCAAGTTTGTCCATCTCTTCCTGCGGGAAATCGCCACCGACGATAGACACCTGTTTGATAGGCTGTGTAAAGTAAGAAGCCGCCAGTGCAGCATAAGTAGCCGACCCACCGATGATGCGGTCAACTTTACCAAATGGTGTTTCAAGCGCGTCGAAGGCCATTGTGCCTACTACCATTAAAGACATATGTATAAAATTTGAGGAGGCAAAGGTAACAGGAAAATCTGTATTTGGCGCGGGTTTCTGCGTAGTCTGGCGTAATTTCGGCCCCATGAAAGCGATGCTATTTGCGGCGGGTTTGGGTACGCGGCTAAAGCCATTTACCGATCATCATCCCAAGGCGCTGGCCGAGGTAAACGGGAAGACCCTGCTGGAGCATAATATTCGCTACCTGCAGCGGTTCGGTATTGAGGACGTGGTGGTGAACGTGCACCATTTCGGCGAGCAGATCATAGAAGTGATCGAGGAAAATAGCGGCTTCGGTAGCTGGGTGACGATATCGGACGAGCGCGACGAGGTGCTCGAAACCGCTGACGAACCTTGACCTGGGTAAACTAATAGAAGAACACAACCGGAACCTTGCTTTTGCTACGCTGGCGGTCATGGAGCGGGATTCATCGCGCAGGCTGTTGTTCGATCAGCAAATGATACTGTGCGGCTGGGAGAATAAAGAGACCGGTAAGCAACGAATTGTTCGTCCGACATCATTCCGGTCGCTTGCCTTTAGCGGCATACAGGTCTTGACACCGGAAATACTGAATATGCCTTTTGAAGGCAAGTTCTCGATGATAGATGTGTACCTGCACTTTGCGCAGGAATACCTGATCAAAGGTTACAATCACACAGGCAATGTGTTCATAGACGTAGGTAAACCGGATAGCCTGGAAAAGGCTTCTTACCTTTTTGAATAAAGAAAACGGCTGCCTTCAGGCAGCCGTTTTCTTTTGTTTCGTTAGTCAGTTATTAGCTCACCCCCATCTCACCCAGGCGTTCTTTTACGAACGTTCCGAGTTCTGCAACGTAAGCAGGCGAGAAATCAAATTTGATACCCGCTGTATCATAAAGTTCTTTCAGTGTTTTGGTATAGCCGAGTGAAAGTGCTTTCATATAATTATCCAGTGCTTGGTCTTTGTTTTGGCGGTACTGGCGCCACATGGCTATGGCACCAAGTTGTGCTATGCCGTATTCAATATAATAGAACGGTACTTCGAACAGGTGCAGTTGTTTTTGCCAGAAGTGTGCACGGTAATCTTCAAATCCACTCCAGTCAGTAACACCCGTAGAGAACTCGTCGAGTATGGCGAGCCATTGCTGTTTGCGTTGCTCTTCGGTATGGTTTGGCGTTGTGTATATCCAGTGCTGGTATTTGTCGATGGTGGCTATCCATGGCAGTACGCTGATGACACGTTCCAGTTCTTCGAGCTGCGCGCGGTGCAGTTCGCTCTGGTCGCTGAAGAATACATCCCAGTGTTCCATTGAGAACAGTTCCATGCTCATGCTGGCCAGCTCTGCAATCTCCATCGGGTATTCTTTGAAGGATGACAACGGCAGCGGATGCGACAGGAATGAATGTACCGCGTGACCGCCTTCGTGCATCATGGTAATGAGATCGCCCATAGTTCCGGCAGCATTCATAAAGATGAAGGGCACACCTGTTTCGGCCAGCGGACAGTTGTAGCCGCCCGGCGCTTTGCCTTTGCGGCTTTCCAGGTCCAGGCGGTTCATGCCTACCATGGTATTGATGCAGTCAGCAAAGAATGGCCGCAGCCGGTTGAAGACCGTGATGGTTTTATCGGCCAGCTCTTTACCTGTTTCGAAGGGGTGCAGCGGCTGTGTGCCAGCGGGTTCTGCATCGCCATCCCAGGGGCGCATCACATCAAGACCCAGTCTTTGCTTGCGGTGTTCTACCAGCTTTTTTTGCAGCGGCAGAATGTGCTCGCGCACAGCGTCGTGAAAAGCAAAACAATCAGCGGGAGAATAGTCGAACCTGCCCAGCTCGCGGAATTTATAATCGCGGTAATTTTCGAAGCCGGCATTGGCTGCAACCTTTTGGCGGCGCTCTACCAGTTTATTGAAGAGTTCGGTAAGTTGTTCTCTATCCTGCAGGCGGCGTTCCGATATCTTGCGGAAGACAGTTTCGCGGATGTTGCGGTCAGGGTTTTGCAGGAACTTGGCTGCCTGCTGCAGGGTGTACTCTTTATCATCCAGCGTGATGGTCATCTTGCCGGAGATAACACCGAACGACTGAGCCAATACGCTCATCTCTGCCTGTATGGGTATATTCTCTTCGCGGTACAGGTCTACCGAGTTCTTCACGCTGCGCAGGTAGGGATAATACATCGACTCGTCTAGCTCCTTCATGTACGGAGATGCCAGCAATTTTTTGTTTAGCTCAAAAAAGTAAGGCTTCATCTTCGGCTCTATTTCCAGGCAGAAGTAAGTGAAGGCTTGTTCGTATTCCTGGTTGGTGGTGTCACAGGTCATTTTTATCTGGCGCCAGCTGGCATCTTCGCTGATAACAGCTTCGAGCTCGCTGACATCAGACAGCCAGTCGGCCAGGTCTTCCCTTTTATTAATTGGGCGGGCTTTCAGCTCTTCGAAATAAGGTTTGAGCACTTCCCAGGTAGTAACGGTAAAATCTTGTGGTAAGAATCTGCGGGGTATGGGCGCTATTGTTTCGTTCATATGTATGGATATTGCGGTTGCAAAATACGTTTGAGGCGGGTGTGTTGTGTATAATTATTAATGATAGGATAACTCATTGAATTGTCATTATTATTTATATGATAAAACAATGTATGTTAATACGGTAGGGCTAAATTGACATTTTTTGGCTGCGTAATATGATAAAAATAATAATAAATACTGACT